>CANJDA010000062.1 GCA_947472705.1 Flavobacteriaceae bacterium | reverse complement strand
TTCAAGGCTACTGCAATGATTTGAGAAGATAATAATTCACCAAAACCAGCTACTATATCAGCTGTTCTATTTGATAATTCGCCTAAAAGATAGCAACCATCCAGTAATGTTTTTAATAAATTAATATCGCCATTTATCGTGTTAATGATATCGCTTTGATCACTTAGCGGAATTAATTCATCTATAGCATCTTTATGTTTTTTGTCAATTTGACTGATGATTTCTTTGTAGTTTTTGTCTTTTGCAGCTGCCGTTTTACCAGCTAGAATAAGTAAATCGGTAACACCACTAAAGGCTGAAACAACTACCGCTAGTTTGTCTTCTTTACTTTTTTGAGTTACGATTTCTATGGTTTTCGAAATATTGGTGGCATTGGCTACTGAGGTTCCGCCAAATTTTAATACTATCATGGTATAAATATGAATGGTGAATTATAAAATTATGAGTTGCTGTCTTTCTGTTGAAAGTTCATGAGTTTAGGATTATATGTAATGATTATACCCCCAATGGGGTTGTAGTTGTTGATGTCGTAGCAACAGTATTCACAACCAAAGAATTGGTTGGAGTAGTGGATGTATATGTTGAAAAATTACGCATCATGGTTTTCAAATTTATAACTTTTTAACAATTAAAAAAGGAAATGATTGATTTTTAAGAATATCGCAATAAAATTAATGACACTATTCAATTTTATAGGTTTCGATACTATAACTCTTTTTTTATTATCGATTCGGCAATAAAATAGTGGCCGATTTTATTGTTTTTTACCAATTGTTTGTTGAATTTTGGAGCTTTAATCCCATCTATTAATGAAGTATTCGCATTACATCAGCACAGAAGTATTGACTTTAGAGACTTTACAGGAAATCATTGCTCAACATAAAACACTTTCACTTTCGGAAGAAGCTAAGATTAATATTGAAAAATGTCGTGAATATTTAGACAAAAAAATGGCTTCGAATGAAACTCCAATTTATGGAATTAACACTGGTTTCGGGTCGTTATGCAATGTGAAAATCTCCAATGAAAACTTATCACAACTTCAAGAAAACTTAGTAAAATCACATGCATGTGGAACGGGAGAAGAAGTACCTTCAGAGATTGTAAAAATTATGCTATTGCTTAAGATTCAGTCATTGAGTTATGGTCATTCGGGAGTGCAATTGCAAACAGTGGAGCGTTTAGTAGATTTTTACAACAACGATATTTTACCTGTAATTTATACACAAGGGTCTTTAGGAGCCAGCGGCGATTTAGCGCCATTAGCCCATTTGTCTTTACCATTATTAGGAGAAGGAGAAGTGAATTTTGAAGGCAAGAAAGTTCATGCTTCAGAAGTGTTAAGGCAATTCAAATGGCAACCTTTAACATTGCAATCTAAAGAAGGATTGGCTTTGTTGAACGGAACACAATTCATGAGTGCCTATGGTTGTTATGTTTTGATTAAAGCAATGAAATATTCCTATTTGGCGGATATTATTGCTGCAATTTCTTTGGAAGGATTTGATGGAAGAATTGAACCCTTTAATGAATTGATTCACTATGTTCGCCCACATAAAGGACAAATAGTTACTGCTAAACGTATGTCAGATTTATTAGAAAATAGTCAAATCATTGCCCAAACAAAAGAACACGTACAAGATCCATATTCTTTCCGATGTATTCCTCAAGTACATGGTGCTTCGAAAGATACGATTGATTATGTAAAAAAAGTATTTAAGACAGAAATCAACTCGGTTACTGACAATCCGAATATTTTTAAAAATGAAGATTTGATTATATCAGGAGGTAACTTTCATGGGCAACCTTTGGCACTAGCCTTAGATTTTCTTGGCATTGCTTTAGCCGAATTAGGTAGTATTTCTGAAAGAAGAACGTATCAACTAATTTCAGGATTAAGAGGTTTACCAGCTTTCTTGGTTGACAATCCAGGATTGAACTCAGGGTTTATGATTCCACAGTATACTGCTGCTAGTATTGTCAGTCAAAACAAACAATTGGCTACTCCAGCTAGTGTAGATAGTATAGTTTCTAGTAATGGTCAAGAAGACCATGTGAGTATGGGAGCCAATGCAGCTACGAAATCATTAAGAATCATGGAAAATTTGGAACGTATTTTAGCCATAGAATTAATGAATGCTTCTCAAGCTATTGAATTCAGAAGACCGTTAAAATCGAGCGCTTTTATTGAGATGTTCTTAAAATCGTATAGAGCTGATGTCCCACTTGTTAAAGAAGACAGAATTCTGCATTATGATATTCAAAATTCAGTCGCTTTTCTTAATAGTTTTGTGATTGAGTTAGAGGAGTAATTTTTAAATAAAAAGACTTAATAATCCCAAAATAGCAGGGACCGCTTGTACAAAGAATATCCTTTTGGAAACTGTTGAAGCTCCATAAATTCCGGCAATCAAAACGCAAGAAAGGATAAAGGCAGCTATGTTTTGACTCCAAGAAATATTTGTAATTATTAAAGACCAAATTAATCCTGCTGCTAAAAAACCATTATACAAACCCTGATTGGCGGCCATAACTTTGGTTTTTTCAAATTGTTCAATTGGAATGGTTTTGAATACTTTTCGTCCGCGGGTTGTCCAGGCAAACATTTCTAGCCAAAGAATATAAATGTGAATTAAAGCAATACAGCCGATTATAATTTGAGAAATTAGATTCATGCTTAATTATTTTCGTTAAAAACACGTTCAATTCGTTTATCAGGCACGAGCCAAATTAAAGCCACTAAAATATAAATAGCTCCGGAAACGATAGGATAATAATTAGCAAACAAAACTGCAATGATATAAAGTATTGGAGAAGATTTTCCTTTAAAATCATTTCCGATAGCTTTTTTGAGCAAAGAACTTTCTCCTTGCTGCTTCAAAATAAACCCTTGTAAAATATAATAGGCCACACCATTCATCAATAGAATAACACCATACATCATAATTGGAAAAGGAGCGAAGAGATTGTCACCGTTCCAAGCAGTGGCAAACGGAATGAGCGATAGCCAAAACAACAAATGCAAATTAGCCCAAAGTATCTTACCATTGACATGTCTAACCGTGTGCATCATATGGTGGTGATTGTTCCAATAAATTCCGATATAGATGAAACTTAAAATATAACTCAGGAATTTAGGAAGTAAAGGTTGTAAAGCATTGCAATCTATACCTTCTGGCACTTTAAATTCCAAGACCATTATTGTAATAATGATGGCTAATACACCATCGCTAAAGGCTTCTAGTCTGTTTTTATTCATTGATTAATTGTTTAGATTGCCCAATGTTTTATGAATTTTTCTTTTATGATGGGTTTGTCTTAAATTGTCATTTCCTGAAATAATACTAATGCTTCCATCAATTTCAAACATGGCCAATTTGACATCTTTATAATATTCTACACCATGTTCACGCATCGCCTCTTGGAGTTCTTCGTTTGTAATACCTAACTTTGAAATGGTGCCAAAAGCTATTTTACCATTATGAATAAGAATTTCAGGAGTGTCTTGAACTAATTCTTTTATCAAGTTAGATTTTAGCATAACTTTTTTGAAAATATAATTGACTATAAATAAGGCTAAAGCTGCAACCATTCCACCGTAAAGAGAAGTATTGTTGCCTACCATAGCATTTTGAACAGAATTGCTAATTAGTAAAATCAGAATTACATCAGCGGTATTTAGTTGAGATAATTGCTTTTTGCCAAAAACACGCAGTGCAATTACCATAAACAAATAAATGGCTACACTTCTGATGACTATGTCAAGATAAGGGTTTATCATAATTAGTAAAAAAAAACCACGAATTCATGAATCTTTTAATACTTCATATTGAATTCGTGGCTTGTTATAAGATTAAACTATATTATTTAGTTGGTTTCTTAGCTTTTTGAATTGTAACAGTCAATTCTTGAGCTATTTCGTCTAAGTCCATAAAAATCTCATCACCTGTTGCTATTTTGGAAGTTATTATTTCTTCAGCTAATGCATCTTCTACATATTTTTGGATAGCTCTTTTCAAAGGACGGGCACCAAATTGTTTATCAAAACCTTTATCGGCAATAAAAGCTTTGGCTTTGTCTGAAAGATTTAGTTTGTATCCTAATTCTTCAACACGAGCAAATAATTTTTTTAATTCGATTTCGATGATTAAATCAATATCGTGTTTTTCTAAAGCATTGAAAACAATTACATCGTCAATTCTGTTCAAAAATTCTGGAGCAAAGGTTTTCTTTAATGCATTTTCTATTATACTTTTCGAATTATCATCGGCTTGTGAAATTTTAGCAGCAGTTCCAAATCCAACACCTTGTCCGAAGTCTTTCAATTGACGAGCTCCTACATTGGAAGTCATAATGATAATAGTGTTTTTGAAGTCTATTTTTCGACCTAAACTATCCGTTAAATAACCATCATCTAAAACCTGAAGCATCATATTGAAAACATCAGGATGCGCTTTTTCGATTTCATCTAATAAAACAACACAGTATGGTTTTCTACGAACTTTTTCAGTCAATTGTCCTCCTTCTTCATAACCTACATATCCTGGAGGGGCACCAATTAATCTTGAGATAGCGAATTTTTCCATGTATTCACTCATGTCTATACGGATTAAAGCATCTTCAGAGTCGAACAATTCTTTAGCTAAAACTTTGGCCAATTGTGTTTTACCCACGCCAGTTTGCCCTAAGAAAATGAAGGAACCTATAGGTCGATTAGGATCTTTCAATCCAGCACGGTTACGTTGAATTGAACGAGCAATTTTCAGTACTGCTTCATCTTGACCTATAACTTTTCCTTTGATTAACTCTGGAAGGTGAGCTAACTTGTTGCTTTCGGTTTGGGCAATTCTATTAACTGGGATTCCAGTCATCATTGAAACAACATCAGCAACGTTATCTTCTGTTACACGGATTCTGTTGTTTTTAGAATCTTCTTCCCATTGTTCTTGGGCAATGTCTAAGTCTTTTTCTAAACGTTTCTCGTCATCTCGCAACTTTGCAGCTTCTTCGTATTTCTGTTTTTTAACCACAGAATTTTTCAAATCACGTACTTCTTCTAATTGACGTTCCAAATCAAGAATTTGTTTTGGTACATCAATATTAGTAATGTGAACACGAGAGCCTGCTTCGTCTAATGCATCTATTGCTTTGTCAGGAAGAAAACGTTCAGACATGTATCTGTTAGTTAATTTCACACAGGCTTCAATTGCTTCGTCTGTATATATAACATTGTGATGATCTTCGTATTTGTTTTTGATGTTATTCAAAATTGTAATGGTTTCTTCCACAGAAGTAGGTTCTACTATTACTTTCTGGAAACGTCTTTCTAAAGCACCATCTTTCTCTATATATTGTCTGTATTCATCCAAAGTGGTAGCACCAATACATTGTATTTCACCACGAGCTAAGGCAGGTTTGAACATGTTAGAGGCATCCAAAGAACCTGTAGCCCCTCCGGCACCAACTATGGTATGGATTTCGTCTATGAAAAGGATAATGTCATCGTTTTTCTCTAACTCATTCATTACAGCTTTCATTCTTTCCTCAAATTGACCACGGTATTTTGTACCTGCAACCAATGAAGCTAAATCAAGAGTAACCACTCTTTTGTTGAAAAGTATACGTGATACCTTCTTTTGAATGATGCGCAAAGCCAAACCTTCTGCAATAGCGGATTTACCTACACCAGGTTCACCAATTAGTAATGGATTGTTTTTCTTTCTTCGACTTAAGATTTGAGACACACGCTCAATCTCTTTTTCACGACCCACAACTGGGTCAAGTTTACCTTCTTCAGCCAATTCGGTTAAGTCACGACCAAAGTTATCCAAAACCGGAGTTTTTGATTTTTTGTTCGTTTTATTTGCCGGATTATTGAAGCTACCTTCTTTCAAACTATCATCTTGTCCAGAATCGTCATTATATGACTCATTTTTTGGCAAGTTATCCATAAAATCTTCTTCGTTTGGTGTCATATTTAAATATTGTTCTTTAACTACATTATAGTCTATTTTAAGTCTATGCAATAGTTTGGTTGTTGGATCATTTTCATTTCTTAGAATACATAAAAGTAAATGAGCAGTACTGATTGAAGTGGCTTGAAATACTTTAGCTTCTAAAAAAGTTGTTTTTAAGGCACGTTCTGCCTGTCGTGTCAAGTGCAAATTTTTCTTTTCGTTGCTTATTTCAATATTGGGATTTGCTGGACTCAGAACCTCAACTTTTTTACGCAAATGTTCTAAATCTATAGACAAGTTATTTAAAATAGCTATTGCTTTTCCATTTCCATCTCTCAAAATACCAAGCATCAGATGCTCTGTCCCAATAAAATCGTGCCCTAACCGAAGTGCTTCTTCTTTACTGTAGGTGATTACATCTTTGACTCTTGGTGAAAAATTATCGTCCATATAAATATATAATTGTATTGTAAATTTAGTTAATATGAAAGATTATTACAAAAACCATTCCGTCTAAAAGTACTGTCAGCTAATAGACAAAAAAAAAGCCAATAATAAAAGTAGTCTCTGAGGTATTTTATTAACTAAAAAAAGCCCCTATTTTGTTAATAAATCATTGAAATTTGTGAGTCAAAAACATTTGTAATTTTCCCAAATAACCTATATTAGCACGTTTTGAATTTGAACTAATTTTTTTATTAATAATTTATAAAATATGTCTGACGGAGAAAAGTTAATTCCGATTAACATCGAAGATGAAATGAAATCAGCTTACATCGATTATTCGATGTCTGTAATTGTCTCAAGAGCGCTACCTGACGTGCGTGATGGTTTAAAACCAGTGCACAGGAGAGTGTTATACGGAATGTATGATTTAGGAGTTTTCTCAAATAGAGCTCACAAAAAATCCGCAAGAATTGTTGGAGAAGTTTTAGGAAAATATCACCCACATGGTGATACTTCAGTTTATGATGCTATGGTTCGTATGGCTCAAGAATGGAGTCTACGTTATTTATTGATAGACGGACAAGGTAACTTTGGTTCTGTTGATGGTGATAGTCCAGCAGCGATGCGTTATACAGAAGCCAGAATGAAGAAAATGTCAGAAGACATTATGGCAGATATCGATAAAGAAACGGTAGATTTTCAGTTGAACTTTGACGATACATTGTATGAGCCAAAAGTAATGCCAACAAGAGTTCCAAATCTTTTGATTAATGGAGCATCAGGAATTGCAGTAGGTATGGCTACTAATATGGCGCCACATAATTTGACAGAAGTTATCGATGGGACTTTAGCCTACATTGATAATAACGATATAGAAATTGATGAATTAATAACACATATCAAAGCACCAGATTTCCCTACAGGAGGGGTGATTTATGGCTATGAGGGTGTTCGTGAAGCTTTCAAAACAGGACGTGGTAGAATTGTAATTCGTGCCAAAGTAAGTTTTGAAGAATCAAACGGAAGGGAAGCAATTATCGTTTCTGAAATTCCGTACCAAGTCAATAAGGCAGACATGATTAAAAAGACTGCTGATTTGATTAATGATAAAAAGATTGAAGGTATTTCTAATATTCGTGATGAATCGGATAGAAATGGTATGCGTATCGTGTATGAATTGAAACGAGATGCAGTTCCGAATGTGGTTTTGAATACACTATATAAATATACTCAGTTACAGTCTTCATTCAGTGTAAACAACATTGCTTTGGTAAATGGAAGACCTCAAATGTTGAATGTAAAAGAATTGATTCACTATTTTGTTGAGCACCGTCATGACGTTGTTATCAGAAGAACTCAATTCGAATTACGCAAAGCAGAAGAAAGAGCTCACATTTTAGAAGGATTAATCATTGCTTCTGATAATATAGATGAAGTTATTGCCTTGATTCGTTCTTCAAAGGACGGAGACGAAGCTAGAAGTAAATTAATTGAGCGTTTTACGCTTTCTGATATTCAAGCTCGTGCTATTGTAGAAATGCGTTTGCGTCAATTAACTGGTCTAGAGCAAGATAAGTTAAGAGCTGAATACGAAGAAATCATGAAATTAATTCAACGCTTGAAAGACTTATTGGCGAGTAAAGAGTTGAGAATGGAATTGATAAAAGAAGAATTAGTTGAAATCAGAGATAAATATGGTGACGAACGTCGTTCTGTTATTGAATATTCTGGTGGAGATGTGAGTATTGAAGATTTGATTGCTGATGAGAATGTAGTAATTACCATTTCTCACGCGGGTTATATCAAGCGCACCAATTTATCTGAATACAAAACTCAGAATAGAGGAGGGGTTGGACAAAAAAGTGCTGGAACAAGAGATCAAGATTTCTTAGAGCATTTATTTGTAGCAACCAATCATCAATATTTGTTATTCTTTACTCAAAAAGGAAAATGTTTCTGGATGCGTGTGTATGAAATTCCGGAAGGAAGTAAAACGAGTAAAGGACGTGCTATTCAAAACTTAATTAATATCGAAAATGATGATAAAGTAAAAGCCTTCATTTGTACACAAGACTTAAAAGACGAAGAATATATCAATAGCCATTATGTTATTATGGCAACTAAACAAGGTCAGGTTAAAAAGACTCCACTAGAGCAATATTCTCGCCCACGTCAAAACGGTATCAATGCTATTACCATTAGAGAAGACGATGAATTATTAGAAGCAAAATTAACTAATGGAGAAAGCCAAGTATTGATTGCGGTAAAATCAGGAAAATTGGTTCGTTTTGAAGAAGGCAAAACTCGACCGATGGGTAGAACCGCTTCTGGAGTTCGCGGAATTACTTTAGCCAATGATAAAGACGAAGTTATCGGTATGGTTTCTGTAAATGATATGGAGTCAGAAATCTTAGTGGTTTCTGAAAATGGTTATGGAAAACGTTCTTCATTGGAAGAATACCGTATAACCAATCGTGGTGGAAAAGGAGTAAAAACATTGAATATTACCGAGAAAACAGGAAGTTTGGTTTCTATTAATAGTGTTAGTGATGCTGATGACTTAATGATTATTAACAAATCAGGATTAACTATTCGTATGGAAGTTTCCGATTTGAGAGTTATGGGTAGAGCGACTCAAGGAGTACGTCTAATTAACATCAAAGGAAATGACTCAATTGCTGCGGTAACCAAAGTAATGAAAGAAGATGAAGAAGAAGTTGTTGAAGGAGAATTCGATAATAACGATGACATTACAACCGTTAGCGATGTAGAAGAAACTTCAGAAGACATCACAGAAGAAACACAAGAATAATTTTTTAAACAAATACCACATGAAAATTAAACACATTGTATTGACAGTTTCAATATTAGTTTCTGTTGCAACTTTTGCTCAAAAAGATGAGTTAAAAGCGTTGAAGAAGATTTATGCTAAAGATGAAATCAAAGGAAACGATTTAATAGAATATAAATCTTTGGTAGTTAAAGTTGAACCTTTGGCAATAGAAGAATCAGATAAAGTGTATGCCGGTTTTTACAAAGCAATGACACCAGTTTTAGAGTATTTAGCTTTGGATAAAACTATGACACCAGAACAGATAAAATCTACATTGGCTAAGTTTGTAAGCCCAAAATCAATTTCTGATTTAGCTTCAGGTTTAAACTCAACTTTAGAGTATGAGAAGAGAACAGGGAAAAAAGTTTATACTGATGATATTAATGAAACAATAACTTCGTTTAAACCAGAAATGATAAATTTTGCAGTTACTCTCGGTAACTCTAAAAAATATAAAGAAGCTGCTGATGTTTTATATAGTGTATATCTTTTAGATAAAAAGGATCAAGATAAATTATTCTATGCTGCTAGTTATGCTGTAAATGCTAATGATTACAATAAAGCTTTAGATTATTACAGTCAGTTAAAAACATTAAATTATACAGGAGAAGGAATAGTATATTGGGCAACCAATAAAGCGTCTAAACAAGAAGAAACATTTCCAACTATTGCACAAAGAGATTTATTTATAAAAGCCGGAACTCACGAAAAGCCTAGAGATGAGAAAACGGAATCAAAAAGAGGTGAAATATATAAGAATATTGCACTTATATTGGTGCAACAAGGTAAAATCGATGAAGCAAAAGCAGCTGTTTTAGAGGCTAAAAAAGCTAACCCAGATGATAGCTCTTTAATTTTGACTGAATTGGATCTATATTTAAAGATAAAAGATTTTGATACTTATACTAAGTTAGTAAATGAAGCTTTGGAAAAAAATCCTAACAATGTAGATTTGGTTTATAACCTTGGTGTTATAAGCTCAGATAGAGGAAAACTTGATGATGCCGAAAAATATTATAAACAAGCTTTAGTAATTGATCCTAATTATTTTAACGCTAATTTGAATTTAGCGGAATTAAAATTAAGAGCAGATGATAAATGGGTAAGCGAAATGAATAAATTAGGAACTTCTGATAAAGACAATAAGCGATATGAAGTTTTAAAATCTGAAAGAGAGAAAAATTTCAAGTCGGTGTTGCCTTATCTTGAAAAAGCAGTTGAGATAGAACCAAACAATGAAGCGGCAAAGAAAACACTACTTAGTGTGTATAATGCTTTAGAAATGACAGATAAATACAAGGCATTGAAAGCAAAAATGTAATTTATACTATATAAATAAAAAAGCCGAAACATTGTTTCGGCTTTTTTATTTTGTTTTGTTTTTTATAAATGGATTACTTCTCCATAAGCATCAGCAACAGCTTCCATAACAGCCTCACTCATTGTTGGGTGTGGATGTACCGCTTTTAAGATTTCATGGCCTGTAGTTTCTAATTTACGAGCAACAACTGCCTCTGCTATCATATCAGTAACTCCGGCACCTATCATGTGACAACCAAGCCATTCTCCATATTTGGCATCAAAAATTACTTTTACAAATCCATCTGGGGTGCCAGCTGCTTTGGCTTTACCCGAAGCAGTAAATGGGAATTTTCCAATTTTTAATTCGTATCCTTTCTCTTTGGCTTGTTTTTCAGTCATACCCACAGAAGCAATTTCTGGAGTAGCATAAGTACAACCTGGAATGTTTCCATAGTCTAAAGCATCTACGTGTAAGCCTGCAATTTTTTCCACACAAAGAATTCCTTCAGCAGAAGCTACGTGAGCCAAAGCTTGTCCCGGAGTAACATCACCAATGGCATAGTACCCAGGTAAATTGGTTTGGTAATAGTCATTTACTAAAATTTTATCTCTATCTGTAGCAATACCCGTTTCTTCTAATCCGATATTTTCTATATTGGTTTTTATACCAACAGCCGATAGTAATATATCTGCTTCTAAAACTTCCTCACCTTTTGCTGTTTTCACAAAGGCTTTAACTCCTTTTCCAGTAGTATCAATACGTTCTACTGAAGCATTTGTCATGATAGTTACACCTGCTTTTTT
>CANJDA010000061.1 GCA_947472705.1 Flavobacteriaceae bacterium | reverse complement strand
GTTTCTGTCGATTTTTCTGAAGCTGATGAAAACGCTATCCTACACGCTATAGACATTGGAGGAAAAGAAGCCAATTACACTTTAATTCATGTAGTGGAAACGGTTGGTGCTTTAATTTATGGAAATAAAATCAGTGACCATGAAACCACTATAGATGAGAAATTGCTCTTGGATTATTATAAAATGATTGAAGAAAAAGGATATAAAGTGGATACCAAATTAGGTTTTGGAAAGCCTGGAAAAGTAATTCCTAAAATTATCAATGAAGGCGATTATGACATATTGATAATGGGAACACATGGTCACACCGGATTTAAAGATTTACTTTTTGGAACAACCGTAGATAATGTTCGCCACCAAATTAGTATTCCGTTATTTTTGGTTAAGCATTAATGACAAGCACAATCGTCTTTGTCACAGCCTTTTTTTGACTTTTTTTTTCCAATAAATTTTTGTGCCAAAAAACCAATTGCAATTCCCAGTGCGATATAAACCAAAATTTCTTGAATGTTCATTATTTTAATATTTGAAACGCAATAAGCGCCGTTAAATAGGCAAATCCACTCATAAATACTAGCTGAATTATAGGCCACTTCCATGTATTGGTTTCTTTTTTTACAATAGCCAAAGTACTAACACATTGCATGGCAAAGGCATAAAAAAGCAAAAGTGAAACACCTGTGGCGAAATTAAAAACTTTGCCTCCAGTATCTTCATATATTTCTTCATTCATCCTGTTTTTGATAGTGGTTTCTTCTTTGTTATGACTGCCAACGCTATAAATAGTGGCTAATGTCCCCACAAAAACTTCACGAGCGGCAAACGAACTAACCACCGCAATACCAATTTTCCAATCGTATCCTAATGGTTTAATCACTGGCTCAATCGATTTCCCAATAATACCTATATAAGAATGCTCTAGTTTATAAGAACTGATTTCATCAGCAATATAATTTTTATCATATTTATTTTCAATTTTTGCTTTTTCTAAAACCTCTTTTTCAGCATTATTAAAAGCGGCTTTTGGACCATGTGACCCTAAAAACCATAATATAATAGATAAGGCTAAAATTATTTTTCCTGCTCCAAAAACGAAAGCTTTTGTTTTTTCAACAACATTAATAAAGACATTTTTGAACAATGGTAATTTGTAATTGGGCATCTCAACTACAAAATATGATTTGGTTTTAAGCTTTAAAATTTTATTTAAAATATAAGCCGAAAAAATAGCCATTCCAAAGCCCAACAAATACAAAACCATTAAGGTAGCCCCTTGTATACTGAAGAATCCAAACAGTCTTTTTTCCGGAATGATTAAGGCGATGATGATGGCATACACAGGTAAACGAGCTGAACATGTTATAAAAGGCGTGACTAAAATAGTTATGAGTCGTTCTTTCCAGTTTTCAATATTTCTAGCACTCATAATAGCCGGAATAGCACAAGCCGTTCCAGAGATTAATGGCACAACACTTTTTCCTGAAAGTCCATAGCGTCGCATTATTTTATCCATCAAAAACACTACCCGACTCATGTAACCGCTTTCTTCGAGCACGGAGATGAACAGAAATAAAAAAGCAATTTGAGGAATGAAAATTACTATTCCTCCCACACCTGGAATAATACCTTCGCTAATTAAATTAGTAAATTCTCCTGGAGGAAGATGGCTTTTGGCATAATTAGCTATAGTGGCAAAAGAGCTATCTATATAATCCATTGGGACACTAGACCAATCAAAAATCGACTGAAAAATGACAAACAAAATGCCAAAGAAAATGGCATAACCAAATATTTTATGGGTTAGTATTTTATCCAACTTTGAACGTAAATCAGTTGCATTTGCAATGTCAATTTTTTGTCCAATTTTTAAAGTATCATTGATAAATTGGTATCGTTTGATTGTTTCTTTTTGTTGCAATCGCTTTAAATCAGAATGCGATTTTGTAAATGAACTATTGATTTCATTTCTTTCTAAATTCAAAAAATTAACATCCTGAGTAATGACCAACCATAGTTTATACAACAATTGATTTGGAAATGTTTTTCTAAGCTTGTCAAAATAGTCTACATCAATAATAGAAGCATTCAAGCATGGCTCTATTGACAAAGATTTATATTTTACAATCTGATTTTTAAGTTCTTCGATTCCGATACCTTTTCGAGTGCTGACAAGTACAATTTTAGTTTTTAATTGTTCTTCCAAATAGGGAATGTCAAGTGAAATTCCTTTAGCTTTCATTCTGTCAGTCATATTAATAACCAATATGGTAGGAATTTCTAAATCTTTGATTTGAGTAAAAAGAAGTAAATTTCGTTTTAAATTTTCAACATCTGTTACCACAACAGCCACATCAGGATAAAGCTTGTCGTTTTTATTGAGCAACAATTCTATGACTACATTTTCATCAATAGAGCTAGCGTTTAAGCTATAAGTACCCGGTAAATCGAGAATGTTGGCTTTAATATTGTTAGGTAATTTTGAGAAACCCAACTTTTTTTCCACTGTAATTCCAGGATAATTTCCAACCTGTTGATTCAAACCTGTAAGCTGATTAAAAACCGAAGTTTTTCCAGTATTTGGATTGCCAATCAACGCTACAGTGATGTTTTGAATACTCATTTTTGATTATTTCTCGTGAAGTTCAACTTCTATCTCACGAGCTGTTTCTTTTCGAATTGCCAAATGTGAACCATTGTTTACATTTAAGTAAATTGGGTCTCCTAAAGGAGCTATTTGAACTACTTCGAGCTCATTTTCAGGCAAACAACCCATCTCTAAAAGCTTCAGAGGAATTTTATCCAAATCAACATAGGTTATAGTGGCTTTATCTCCAATATGTAGTAAATCAACGGTAGTTTTCAATGCTTATTTAGATTGAATTAAGATTACAAAAGTAGGGATAAAAAAAGAATATTAAATGACAATTATCAGATTAACTACTTTTTATCATTTTGACATAGCCAATTGATGTCATCAATAAGTCGCTTGATTTCTTCTTTTTTGGTTCCGTCATAAAAACCGCGAACTTGTTTATGTGCATCCACTAAAACAAAATTTTCAGTATGAACCATATCATAGAGTTCCTCAGGCTTACCCAGTTTTACAGCTAAATAAGACTTTCGGGCTAAACTGTAAATTTCTTTTTTATCTCCAGTGACCAAGTTCCATTTAGAGTCCACTACTCCTTTGGCTATGGCATATTTTTTTAAAACTGGAACGCTGTCTATTTCTGGAGTTACAGTATGAGACAACAACATTACTTTCGGATTATGCAAAAAGGCCTTTTGTACATCTTCCATATTAGAAGTCATTTTTGGACAAATGGAACCGCAGGTGGTAAAGAAAAAATCGGCTACATAAATCTTGCCTTCATAGTCTTTTTGAGTAATTCTTTTCCCATTTTGATTGATAAAAGAAAAATTGCCAATTGTATGAGATTTGCTAATATATTGAACCGTGCTGTCAACCAATTCTGGATTCACATCAGATGGATTATATATAGGTAATGTTTTAGCTGGTTTTAAAACATTATAAAATAAGGAAATGGTAATGATAGAAAACACAACAAAAGTGCCAATGAATATTCTATATTTCTTTATTTGATTGAGCATTCTTTTTTTTGCAAAAATACAAAAGCGATTGGTAGTTTGTAACTTTTCAAAACTAATCAAGACATATATTTTTGTTAAAAAAACGTTTCTTTCAATAGAAACTATAAATTTGTGCTGACTAACTAAAACTAGACTAATTATGAAGATAAATATTATCTCAAAAACATTGTTGACCGCTTTGGTACTTACCGGAGTTTCGCAAATCAATGCGCAACAAAAAACACCTGGAATAAACACTTCTTTGATGGATAAATCAGTAAGTCCAAAAGATGATTTTTTTAAATTTGTAAATGGGACTTGGTTAAAAAATACCGAAATCCCTGCAGATAAAACACGCTGGGGAAGTTTTGATGAATTACGTCAAAACACTGATAAAGATGCATTGGCCATATTAAAAGATGCTGCTAAAAACCCAAAATACCTTTCTACAACAGATCAAGGTAAAGCTATCAACATGTACAAATCAGCCATGGATACTGTGGCTAGAAATAAGCAAGGTATTGCTCCATTAAAACCTTATTTAGCCAAAATAGATGCTGTTAAAAACATTAAAGATTTGCAAAAATTAATGATGGAAGAAGAAGCTGTTGGTGGTGGTGTTGGTTTTTTTGGTGTTGGAATTGGTGCCGATGAAAAAAACAGCAATAGAAATGTGGTTAGCCTTGGACCAGGAGGTTTAGGTTTACCTGATAGAGATTATTATGTCTCTGATGATAAAGATTCTAAAGAAAAACGCGAAAAATACGTGCTTCATGTGGCAAAAATGCTTCAATTTTTAGGTGAAAAGCCAGAACAAGCAAAAACGGATGCTGACAAAATTTTAGCTTTAGAAATTCAAATGTCACAACCAAGATTAGATAGAGTTGAAAGAAGAGATGCTCGTAAACAATACAACCCAACAGCTATTGGTGATTTGCAAAAAATGTTGCCAATTGTAGATTGGAATACATATATGAAAGGAGTTGGTTTTACCAAATTAGATACTATTATTGTTTCGCAACCAAGATATATGAAAGCGTTGCAAACTGTTTTTACAGAAAACAAAGTTGATTCTTGGAAAGCTTATATGCGTTGGATGCTGTTGAGAGGTTCGGCAAGTCAATTATCAACAGATATTGAAACAGCCAATTTTGAATTTTATGGCAAAACCTTAACAGGAGCATTGAAACAAAGACCACGTCATGAAAAAGCACTACAGGTAGTTAACGGAACAGTTGGTGAAGCATTAGGAAAATTATATGTAGAAAAAATGTTCCCTGCTGAAGCCAAAGACAAAGCCGCTAAAATGATTCAAAATATTATTCGTGCTTATAAAAAGCGAATTAATAATTTGACTTGGATGTCGGCTGAAACTAAAACTAAAGCCATTGAAAAGTTGGATAAACTAACTATCAAAATTGGTTATCCTGATAAATGGGAAGATTATTCTTCCTTAACTATAAAAAGTCCAGAAACAGGAGGAAGTTATTTTGACAATGTAAAAAATGTTTCGCTTTGGAATTGGAAAAAAGATTTAGCCAAATTAGGCAAACCAGTTGATAAAACAGAATGGGGCATGTCACCTCAAACCGTAAACGCTTATTACAATCCATCATACAACGAAATTGTTTTCCCAGCAGCTATATTACAACCTCCATTTTATGATTACAGAGCAGATGAAGCTATTAATTATGGTGGAATCGGAGCCGTTATTGGTCACGAAATCTCTCATGGTTTTGATGACGAAGGTGCTCGTTACAATGCTGAAGGTAACTTGGTGGACTGGTGGACTGAAAGTGATTTGACACAATTTACAGCTTTAGGAACAGCTTTGGCTGACCAATATTCTGCTTTAGAACCGTTACCTGGAACCCACGTTGATGGTAAATTTACATTGGGAGAAAACATTGGAGATTTAGGCGGAATAAACGCCGCTTATGATGGTTTACAATTGTATTTAAAAGAAAACGGAAACCCTGGTTTGATTGATGGTTATACACCAGAGCAACGTTTATTCATCTCTTGGGCAACCATTTGGAGAGGTAAAATTCGCGATGAAGCATTGAAAAATCAAGTGAAAACGGATCCGCATTCACCAGCTCAATACCGTGGTTATGTTCCTTTGTTAAACTTAGATACTTTCCAACAAGCCTTTGGAATTAAACCCGGAGATGGCATGTATTTAACTCCAGATAAACAAGTTAAAATTTGGTAAAAAAATAAAAACCTCAAGTTATACTTGAGGTTTTTTTATAGTTTTAAGCAAGCCAATTATACTAACAATGGCCCATGTTCCTTCGAGAATAATGAAAGGCCAAAAACTGATTAATATCGAAGCAAAACAAGCAATACTTCCCCCTAGAATATTTAGTATATAAAACAGAACTCCGTCTTTTTTAATTAAAAAGAATATATTCAAAAAATAAGCAATTAGGATTAAACCAACTCCAATGGTTCCAATGATATCGTTTGTATTCATAAGGTTTTGTTTTGAAATTCATACCCTAAAATGTTCACCAATTTGTCACTCAAAATTGTTTTTCCAAGAGAGATTTTATTTTCTATAAATTCAGGTAAAGCCAAATTTAACGCTACCGCTTTTTGTGTATAATATTCTTTCCTTGTGGGATGAAAAGGCGCTACTGCGTTGAATGTTTCACCGAAACAATCGGCTTTAATAATTTGTTCCAAAATAGCAATACAATCCGTTTGATGTATCAGGTTAATCGGAGCATCACGATTTTCAATTTCTTTTCTTCCTGCTAAAAAATGTATAGGATGTCGGTCTTCTCCTATCAATCCTCCAAAACGAACATTAGTGGATTTAAAATTTTTATTGTATTGCAAAAGTTGTTCAACTTGCCACAATTGTTTTCCACTTTCATTGTCAGGATTTGGAGTTGTTTCTTCAGTAATAATCGAATTATCATCTGCAAAAACCGAAGTGGAACTTACAAAAATGACTTTCTGGATTTTTGCCTGCTCTATGAAAGGAATCAGCGTTTGTATTTTGGCCACAAAATTTTCGGTTGAAGTGCTTCTTAATTTTGGCGGGATATCTATAATTAAAATTTCAGAATTTTTTAAAAACGAGTTAACTTCGCCTATCATCGTTGTTGCTGACAACTCTATTTGAAAAGCATCAATTCCAACTTGATCTAAAACCCCCATTTTCTCTAATGAAGTAGTAGAACCCTTCACCAAATACCCTTTTGCTAATAACGATTTTGCCAAAGGCAATCCCAACCAACCACAACCTAAAATACTGATTTGTTTCATCTTTTTATAGTGTCAACTACCACAGTTGTACTGTCTTTTTGAGCTAATCTTCTATAAGAGTTTGGTTTTGGGTTGTCTTCTATATGAGGAGAAGCTTTTATTTTTTCTCGAATAATTATCGCATCATTCAAAACAAAAGGAGTTGGTATCATCCAAGATTTTCTTTTAGTCATTTTAAACGAAGGATTACTCATCAAATCAAACGAGCTTTCCATCAAATCTAAATCTAATTTGTCTTTGGTGTTGATAGAGAATTCAAACTCAAGAGGAAGATTGTCAACCACATAATAAGTAAATAGTTTACCTGAAGTTTTAGCCGAAATATTGCTTTTAAATTCAATTGATTTCACGCCATTTGCTTTTAGGTTATTGACATACGACGTTCCATTTACAAAAACATCATACCGGTTTACCTTGCGATTTGGTGAAATTCTTATACGATATAAATGCTGATTCCCTTTAATGGTATCGCGCAAAAATTCAATTGTTGGTTTAGCAATATTTCGCATTGGAGCTTCTGCCATAAAAGTATATTCGGAACCGTATTTACTGTATAATTTATTGGAGTTTAATGCCGTTGCTGCTTTTGGTTTTTCTCCTAAATATAGTTTTGTCCATTCATCTAAATTAACATCATAAGTAGCCCAATTGGCTTTATGGGTATCACCATTCAATAGGTAAACCAAACTATTGGGTTTTGCTTTTTCATTCGAATAATCAGAAGCGAAATGTGCCTTAATAAAAAATCCTATAGCAATCAAAAAACACAATCCAGCCCAAATTCCTTTTTGTGAAAACGAACCAAATATGGGTAATAATAAAGTAAAAGTTAACACTGTAAGTATTGAACATCCAAATAAAATTTTCAATCCTAAACCAACAGGAAACATCGTAATAAATGGAATTAGAATAACCAATGCTGGTATAGCCAATATAGTATTTAACACCCAATTTGATTTTTGTGTTAGCGCAAAAAAGCCCAACATTAGGGAACTAGCCATTACTGGAATAATTAAAAACCCAGCACCTTGTAATTTCATAGCAATACCTATATTGATTAACAACCAAACAAATAATGGCGCCACCAATTGACTCATTTCTGGATTTCGTTTGCCATTATTATGGTAAAACAAAAAGCAAATGGCCAAGGTCAAACTTACAAATGCATAGATGTAATCGTGACCGTTATAAGTAAATCCGTGAAGAATATCCTGGTATTGCGGATAAAAATTCAGCAACAGTTTCCAACCAACATAAGTTACTAAGCCTGCTGTTACAAGTGATCCAAAAAGGGGTACAAAGCCTTTAATCAACTCATCTATGCGCATAGCTCTTTTGCCTAAACCAATAAAAACAAATAGCAAAAACAACCCAAAAGCAATAAGCAACATAGGCAATATCCATCCAAAAGAATAATGGATAAAACCAAATGGCACGTTGAAATAGATTTGGTTTTCGGTTGAATTTAAATCGCTCAAATCGGCATTCGAAAAATAGGACATCAACGGAAACAAGTAAGTTCCTTGATGTGCTAGTGTTTTTCTGTCTAAATTTTGGTAACTATCCTGTACCGTATGATAGTTGAAATGACTGTCTATAAAAGCAAAATTAAAACCTTGTATTTTACCGCTTTCTCTAAAAACAGTTAAATCGGTATCGTTCGGCAACATCTTATAAATACTATACATCAAGGAATTTGAAACCGGGTATTGCACTTTCCCTGCACAAAAAGCGGTCACCATTTTGGCATTACCCTCATTGGTCTCCATCAACATATAACTTGGCCCAGAACTTCCACGCGCTTCAAAGTTTAAAACCAATCCCACATCCTTGGCCCATTGATGTTGTGTCACAAATAGTGCTGCGCCATTCAGCCCCAATTCCTCTGCATCGGTAAAAAGGATAATGACATCATTTTTATGTGGTGTTTTATTATGTAAAAAAGCACGAACACTTTCCATAATAGTTGCAACACCACTACCGTCATCACTAGCACCTTTAGAAAACGAATGAGGAGCACTATCGTAATGGGAAAGTAGTAATAATGCTTTTGTGTTTGCAGACCCTTTTAACCGCGCTAAAATATTTTTAGACTTTACCAAAGTCCCTTTTTCAGTCATGGTAAATCCCTCCTGAACTGAAGTTTCCAATCCTAAATTCTGCAATTCCTTTTGAAGGTATTGTACTACTGCTTCATGATTTTGAGAACCCACAAAATGCGGTTTTGCCGATAGGCTTTTCACGGTTTCCAATGCACGTTGATTAGAATACTCCGAAAGAGGTGCTTCGGTTTCATCATAATTCTGCGGCATCATAAAGTAAAAAATGCCTAGCACGAATGCCACCAGAACCAAAAGTGAATATACAGCAGAATTATTTTTTCTCATAGGATAAAATTAATGTTCTTTTTTAACCAACATATAAAAATCATTTTCCAAAAGGCGAAAGCCTTGGTCGTAAACAAAATAATAGGTGTTCCCGTTGGCTGTATTCAGAATATTGGTGAAAAAATCAAAATCAAAACCTTTGCTCAACAATTTAGTTTTAGTCGTTTTCGATTTTCCTTCTACATTCAACTCAACTAAAATACGGTAATTTTTGCGCAACTTGTTATTGATGTTCCGCATATAATTAGTGCTGTCTTTATTGATTTTGTTATTATAGGCATTGCGGCAACCATCGCTACAGAACTTTTTGTCCTCGCGACCCACAATTTTTTCACCACATTCTAAACAAACTTTCTGCATATTTTATTTTTTAGAAGTGAAGAGTTTGGGCTTTATCAGTGTTCCATTTTCCTGCTGTCCGCTCTACTTCGGTGCCGCTCCCATCAGGGCTAATTGGGAGTTGCCTTTTGTATTTGTTGTCATTTTGCTAACCAAATATAAGAAAATATTTCCGTTTACAAACGGTTACAAATAGTTACAACCGAAAGTAAATGAATAACTACCGAATAATTATTGGAAAGCATCACAACTTTGCCTCGTCGGAAATGAGAAACCGATAATATAAAATAATAATAACATTTAAATTTTAAACGCCATGAATGCCATGAGAAACAAAGTACAATTAATTGGTCATGTAGGACAAGACCCAGAAATCAAATCCTTTGACGGAGGAAAAAAAGTAGCCAACATTACCATCGCTACCAATGATTATTATATCAATGACAAAGGGGATAAAATAGAACAAACCGAATGGCACCGAGTAAGCGCCTGGGGAAAAGTAGCTGACATCATTGAAAAGTATGTAACCAAAGGTAAAGAAGTAGCTATTGAAGGCAAACTTACCCACAGAAGTTACGACGATAAAGACGGTACAAAACGCTATATTACAGAAGTAGTAGCCAATGACATTTTGTTGTTAGGGAAATAATTCCTGAAAGTAAAATCATGAATATTAAAGTCTTTAACATCCGTCTATCAAAAGAATTTTGTCAAGCAGACCAAGACAAAATGAATTCATTTTTGGATTCAGTCGATGTAAAGTTAACTTCAACCAATTTTGTTACTACAGGAACTATTGACTTTTGGTCGGCAGTAGTTTTCTATTCGCCCAAAACCAGTAAAACAGAGAGTCCCAAAGCAAAATTATCGGAAGAAGGATTAACTCAAGAAGAAAGTACTATTTTTAATGCTTTACGGCATTGGAGAAATGATTTGGCCGAAAAACTAGATTGGTCTGCTTACAGAATTTGTCATAATTCACATTTAGTAGCTATAGCCAAAGCTAATCCACAAACACTAGAAGCGTTAGAAAATATTTCAGTATTTGGCAAAGCTAGGACAGAGAAATATGGAGATGATATTTTATCGTTATTGAACGCTCTTTAAAAACAAATTTTGAAAGAAAAAAAGCGGCAGAGTTCAACTTTTGCCGCTTTTTTATGAGTATAATTGTTGAAAATTCAACCTATAAAAAGCAAAGTTGTCAACACGAAAACGTTTTCGGAGGCAATTTAAAATCAAAAAAGGCAATTTTTTCGAATATTTGGTTACATTTATTTTATGTTAACTGTCAAAAACATTCAGAATACACAAATACGACTAAATATCTTGATGATATTCGGGTTTGTTTTTACCATGTCTTCTATTGGATATTCACAAGTAGGCATCAATACTACTACTCCTTTAAGCACATTGGATATTAACGGAAATTTAAATGTAAAAGAATTAGGAATAACGAATTCGAATGTTTCTGGATCAGGCACTTTTAATGGTGGACCATCAGGAAGTGCTACTCAAATTTCTGACGGCGTCTATATTTCAATGACTCCAAATTCTGGCAGTGATGAGTTTATACTTCCAAATGCGGTTAATGTGCCAGGAAGAATTTATATCCTAAGAAATATTTCCAATTCTGTTAATGCAAAAATCTACACTTTTGGAGGACAGTTTTTTGCTAAAGATTCTAACACGGCCACTTCAGCTCCATTAATCATGCCATACAATGCTATTTTAAAAACCGTTATTATTATTAGTGATGGTCAAAATTGGACTTATATTTTTTAAAACATTACAGCAAAATCTCCAAAACCTCTGATATTTT
>CANJDA010000060.1 GCA_947472705.1 Flavobacteriaceae bacterium | reverse complement strand
CGAATTTTCTCTTGTAGCGCTTTAATGCTCTATCAATGTTTTCTCCGTCTTTAATTGGTATAATCAACATAATTTAGACACCTCCTCTCATTTAGTGGGGGCAAAAGTAAAAATAATTATTAATTATGAGTTATGAATTATGAATTATTTTTTTGAGAGAATAGAAAATAGACGTATAGATGATAGACTAAAACAAAAAAACCAAGAAACAATTGCTCATCTCTTGGTCTATTATTACTTAGTCTATATATCCGTTCTATTTAACTGCTGGCTTATAGTTTTGTTTGTCGATTATCATTTTAGACAAAATCTCTCTAAGGATTTCTGAAGTACCGCCTCCTATAGGTCCTAATCGGCTATCTCTTAATAAACGTGCCAAGGGATATTCTTCCATATAACCATAACCTCCAAGCATTTGCATGCAACTATAAATGGTTTCATCGGCTACTTTGGTCGATTTTAATTTGGCCATAGTAGCTTCTTTAACTACATATTCTCCTTTGTTTAATCGAGCTACAGCCGCGTAATTAAATATTTTACAATGCTCCACATCGGTGGCATGATCTACCATGGTATGTCGTAGTGCTTGAAACTTATTTATAGTAGTGCCAAAGGCTTCGCGTTGCGACATATAATCTATAGTATATTCTATAGCATATTCGGCACGAGCATGGGCATTAACTGCCATAATCAATCGCTCTAAAGCAAAATGTTGCATGATATAGGGAAACCCTTTTCCTTCTTCTCCCATTAAATTTTCTTCATGAATCTCAACATTATCAAAGGAAATCTCAGCCGTATCTGAAGCTCTCCATCCTAATTTATCTAATTTGGTGGCGGAAATTCCTTTTAAATTAGTGTCCATCAGAAATATGCTAATTCCTTTATTTCCTAGCTCCGGACTCGTTTTGGCTGCCACTACATAATAATCGGCATAAACACCGTTAGTTATAAATGTTTTAGAACCATTTATAACATATTTATTTCCTTTTTTAACTGCAGTTGTTCGCATTCCTGCCACATCACTTCCGCCAAAAGGCTCTGTAATACACAATGCTCCTATTTTATCGCCAGAAATACTGGCTGCCAAATATTCTTGTTTGATTCTTTCACTACCTTCTGCATTTAAATGGGTCATGGCTAAATAAGCGTGAGCCCACATAGCTGCAGCAAAACCAGAAGATTTTATTTTTTGAAGTTCTTCTAAAAAAACAACGGTATAAAACAAATCCAAATTCAATCCACCATAAGCTTCAGGATAGGCTATTCCGAAAAAACCCATCTCTCCGAACTTTTTCCAAATAAATCGATCAATTGTTCCCGTTTTTTCCCATTTCTCGATATGTGGAACTACTTCCATTCGCAAAAATTGGCTCAAACTTTCCCTAAACAATTCGTGTTCTTCTGTAAAGTATACTGAATTCATATAACTAAGACTGTCTTTAATTTTTAGAATTCCAAATATAAAGCAATTATATTTATTTTATCAACGGGAAATCCTTTAATTTTTGACAAATCATCAATTTGGATATCCCCATGCATACTTCTATATATAACAATTTCTTTTGCTAAAGCATATCTAAAAAAAGGAAAGCTAGAAAGCTCTTTTACAGAGGCATTATTGATGTTAATTTTCTTGAGGTTAGATGTAGTTTTAACAACAAATGATGTTTTCAGTTTTTCAATAACTTCGGGCTGTAATCCCCATATATCTTGCAATTGCTCCATCGAAACAAAACCGCCAAGTTTTACTTTTTGTTCCAGAATACGATCTGAAATTTTATCGCCAATACCATAAATCTTCATCAAATCTTCTTTGGTCGCTTGATTGATATCAAGAATTGCTTTAATTTCTTTAACGGAAAATCCAGTTTTTGCATATGTTGATTCTTTTTCTTTTTTGTTTTTAACCCAATCCGGAAACTTGAAATAAGGAGAAATAGTATTTAGCAAAGAATCGGAAACTTTGGTTACCGCTTGGAATTCGGCTGCCGAATTGACAAATTTGTTTTGTTTTCTATAAGCTAATAATCGGTCAATTTCTGCAACAGACATGCCAAGTTTATAACCTTTAAAATCTGTGATAAAATTAGGATTAAATGGATAAATTTTTGGTTTATAGTTTGTATTCAAAAGTTTTAAACTGTCAATCTCATTTTGTTTGGATAACCATATTGCTTCTTCTTTATCTTTTTTGTCAAATGATGTAAAGTCATGGAAAAAATAAAATCCTTGCAACACCATTATTAATGCAAAAAACAGAAGGATTCCTATTCGCTGACTCTTCGAATAATTTAAAACCGATTGCCCTATGGATTTTTCAATAGCCAAATCTTATAAATCAAATACAGAAGTTCGTTTACCTCGAATTAAATCTTTCAATTTAATCCAAAAAGCCAATGTGAGATACACTCCAAAACCCAAACCTACAGTTACAAAAGAGATGTATATAAAAAACAGGCGGACATTAGAAGCGCGCATTCCCAACTTGTCTGCCAAACGTGAGGAAACGTGAAAACCGTGTTTTTCGAAAAAATATTTTAATTTAATTACTGGTGACATGGTTTATGATTTTAAAAGTTGGATTCCGATGGCGCATTGCAAACATTTTCGTTGATCACAATATTCTTTTTTTAATTGTAGTAATGATTGTGATTCAAAAGTATTTTGGGCTTTCACACCAAAATTAGCAAACTTTTCAATGATGCTGTTCTTTTCGGATACGATAGTTTGCATTAGTTCAAGAATTGTTTCTGATATTTCTTTGCCTTGACTTTTAGCATATGCAAATTGAAAAGGTACTATGGTATTAATAATCAACAAATCGATAAACGATTTGGAAAACTGCTTTTGCTTCTTCGGACTTACTTTATCAAACTGATAATGTGTTTGCCAATATTTTGAAACTGAAATAGCAAACAAACTATACATTTCTTTGAGTGTTTTTACTTCAATAATTTTAGAAAACAAATTTTGGTGTTTATGATACAACATTGCCATTTGAGCTAAACGTATCGTTGGAAAATTATCGGGACGATGTTTAAAAAACTGAATAGGCTCTATACTCTTCTTTTTTAATTGGTGTTTCTGAGAAAGGTAATAAAATCGCATTTTCAAATCTTTTGTGTAATTTTCTTCAGCATCAATTGGAAACAAATTGGCTTGACCAAATAGAAGTGCTTCTAAATTTTCAATTTCAAAACTTTCTTTTCTTAAAACTGAAAAAGGAATAGATTTTGCCAATTGAAAAAAGGGTTCGCCATTGGTATTCAAACCAAAGTTTTTGGCTAACATATAAAACAAAACTGCCTCCCAATCATTTTCAGACTCCAACAAAAGTCGCTCAATAGGAATCGATTTGCGCTCTAATCTTTCAAAAAACAAACTCTCCATCCAATTAAGCATAATAAAGCTGTCTATTGTCTTTATTTGGTTTTCGCAATAAATCCATGTTTTTGGAGAAGCTAAAGACCAGTAACTCGCCAAAGTATCTTTGGAAACATATTGCTTCAAATTAAAAACTGGGATTTCTGAATTGTCTTTTCTAAATATTGGAGCATCGTTTTCCCAAACTACATGAAGAATTACATTATCATAATTTTCGTCTAGCTCATGATGATGCAAATACCAGTCGGATGATTTCACATGAATTTCAATATTGCCTGCCCACTTTTGGTTACCTATAATAATTTGAGCATTAAAAAAATCGGGGCCAGACTGTTTTAAATAAGTTCCAGAATTGACAATAGTTAATGGCTCTCCCGAAACTGTTGTTAGGTTGGAAAAGTCAAACTTCTTATATTGCCATACATAATGAAGAAAATCTTCTTTCACAATTTTTAAAATTTAAATCTAAAGTAAGAAAATTACTTTTATAAATATCATTTTTGTAATGAAAAAATTACTTATTTCCTTTTTTCTGCTAGTTTTTGGAATTTCTTCTTCCCAAACCTATAAAATCACTTATCTGAAAAGTTCTAATGGAACATTATTAGAAAATCAAGATGCGGTTTTGATTTTTACTAATGCGGAGCAAACATTACTCACTACCGAAAACATCTTTAATCAAAAAGCAACTTTCCCATTTGAGCAAACTGTTATCCACCGAAGTGCAAATACTTTTAGTCAATTCGCTGTATTAAATACTAAAGAAACCGTGGCAACCAAAGACAGCGTTTCTATAGCAAAACAAACTTTTGACTATTTGAATGAAACCAAAAAGATATTAGGATACAACTGTAAAAAAGCCAAAACCATTGTCAATTCAAACACTATCGAATTTTGGTATACTGAGGATTTAAAAGTAAAAGGGTCGCCTTCCGTCTTAGGGCAGAATTTAGGGTTGGTTTTAGAAATGGTTCGCAATGGAAACTTTGTTATTAAAGCTACTAAAGTTGAAAAGGTAAAATCGTTTCCGATGGTTTCAACAAATAAGAAGCCCGTAGACGCTTTAACCTACAAAGATTTGCTTTGGAAAAGTCGCTTTACTACTATCACGGTTTTTAAAGACCAAATTATTAACTTCTCGGACGATTCTAAATCCAATGACAGCATTCTTCGTTTTGCTAATGGCACAATTGCTGTTAGAAAAATAAAGGTCCCTGAAATCAAATTGGGGAGTCAGATTTTTGTAGATGTTACCGAGCAATCCAATGGTGATGCTTATGACAGAACGGGGTCGTTTTTTATTATCCCAACAGATAAAACGAATACCTTTTTAGACGGATTGCAAAACAGTGTCAAAGTCTTACCGATATACAACAATGGGAACGGTAAAGACTATCAAGGTGTAGTGGCAACTAACTCTTATAGTCCAATTGTTGAGTTGATGCGTTTCTATACTCCATTTGGGGTAAAACAATATAATACGCTTCAATTAAAAGACAAGACTTGGGCAGAAAATGTTTTGTACCGTCAAGATGTTTCCGATTTAAGAACGATGCTAAGTGGCAAAGAAGTTTGGATAGGAATCAACATTGGCAATTATGACAAAGGAGGGCATAAAGTTTCCGCCAATATCACTATACACGAGGAAGAAGAATCCAAAGCAGTAGCTACTCAAATTATTCCTTTGTTTTGTACCAATAACATTATGGAAATGGCAGGGCAAGAATACGGCACCATGTTTAACAATGATAAAGGTTTGGAAGTGAGTTTCAATCTCGACAAGCCTATGAAAAACTGCAAACTGCGTTACATTACTACAGGTCATGGTGGTTGGGAAAACGGCGATGAATTTGTACCCAAAAAGAATTCTATTTTCTTAGATGATAAAGAGACATTTAGTTTTACACCATGGCGACAAGACTGCGGTTCTTATCGTTTATCAAATCCTGCATCCGGAAATTTTAATAATGGATTATCTTCTTCTGATTATAGTCGCGCCAATTGGTGTCCGGGAACAGTGACCAATCCCATCTTTATTGATTTAGGCAATTTGGAAGCGGGCAACCATACAATACAGATAAAAATACCACAAGGGGCTCCTGAAGGGACAAGTTTTAGTTCCTGGAATACTTCAGGGGTATTGATTGGAGAATAAAAAAAGCCAGCAAATAGCTGGCTTTCGTTTTATTTAATCGAACTGATAATGTCGTGTTTGGTAATAATGTGATGTTTACCATTTCCTAAATCTACCAAAACCGCTTGGTTGTCTTTGTTAAACAGTTTTGAAATTTCTTCAATAGGTTCATTGGCAGAAACAATCGGATACGGTTTGCCCATAATTTCGCGAATAGGTTTGTCGGCGATGTTTTTATCTTCTACATAACTTCTAAACAAATCCGTTTCGTCTATACTTCCCACAAAGCCTGTAGTATCTATTACTGGAATTTGAGAGATGTTATATTTTTTCAAACGCTCAATAGCATGAGATACTAATTCCTCAGTACGAACAATTACCAAGGGTTTGTCTTTGTGATCTTTGATAACGTCTTCTGCTTTGGTGATGTCTTCATCTAAGAATCCTCTTTCACGCATCCAATCGTCATTGAACATTTTGCCTACATAACGGCTACCACTGTCGTGGAATAAAACCACTACAACGTCTTCGGGTTTGAAATGCTCTTTTAATTGGTGTAACCCTTTGATGCAAGAACCTGCAGAGTTCCCCACAAATATTCCTTCTTCAAGAGCAATTTTTCTAGTATAAACAGCAGCGTCTTTATCGGTTACTTTGGTAAAGCCGTCAATTAAAGAGAAGTCCACATTTTTAGGAAGTATATCTTCTCCGATTCCTTCTGTGATATACGAATAGATTTCATTTTCATCAAAGATACCAGTTTCGTGGTATTTTTTAAAGACAGAACCGTACGTATCTATTCCCCATATTTTAATATTTGGGTTTTTTTCTTTTAAATATTTAGCCACACCCGAGATGGTTCCACCAGTACCTACTCCAACAACAAAGTGGGTTACTTTACCATCTGTTTGTTCCCAAATCTCTGGACCGGTTTGTTCATAATGCGCGGTGGCATTACTTGGATTATCATACTGATTTACATACCATGAATTTGGAATTTCAGTTCCTAAGCGTTTGGAAACCGAATAATACGAACGAGGATCGCTAGGTTCTACATCAGTTGGACAAACAATAACTTTAGCGCCAACAGCACGTAGGATATCCATTTTCTCTTTCGATTGTTTATCTGTAATTACAAAAATACATTTGTAGCCTTTAACAATAGCCGCTAAAGCCAATCCCATTCCTGTGTTTCCTGAGGTACCTTCAATGATGGTGCCGCCTGGTTTTAATCTTCCATCGGCTTCGGCATCTTCTACCATTTTTAAAGCCATTCTATCTTTTACAGAATTACCTGGATTAAAGGTTTCTACTTTGGCTAATACTAAAGCGTCAATTCCTTCTATTACTTTGTTTAATTTTACTAAAGGTGTGTTACCTATAGTTCCTAATATATTTTCAGCGTATTTCATTCCGATTTAATAATTTATTTAGATATCATGCCGTCGCTAGCTCGGGTCATTATAAAGTGTGCTTATTTTTACTAATTTGATGGCAAAGGTATTGAATATAAAAATGTTTACAAAAATTCGGCTAGTTTATCGTTTAACCCTGACTGGAGGAAGCTACCTTGTAGCCCGGAAGGCAGGAAATACATTTACTGATTAAGCCCGAACGATTCGTTCCTGAAATTACTGGAAGAAGTTCCACACCAAGCCGAAGCGAATCATGAAATCGCGGTATGGATAATTGGGAGCCGTGTAGAAATTGTTGCCTGTCATTTTGGAATTGAAGTGCTCAGCTTTAAGGAAAATTCTTGTTTGGCGGATGCGCGCATTGACAAAGAAATCAATCATAGGGAAATCACCCACTTTTTTATCGTTTTGTACAAAAGCTTCGGCGGTTACTGGATTGTAATCGTTTACATAAAATTTGGTGAAATAATTAAGTATAAAACCGGTTTGCAAATACAAGGCTCTTTTAAAGAAATAGTTGGTGAAATAGAGTGAATTTCGAGTAACTATTTTAGGCACATTGAGAATGTCTTCCTTTTGGTCTACTTGCTGGTACAAAACCGTATTGTCTAAAGCGAGTTTCCACCATTTGAATTCGCGGCCTACTTTTACCGAAAGGTAATTGATGGTTTTATCGTATTGTTTTGGCGAAATGATTTGCTGTTGCGGATTGGTAGCATCATTGCTGAAATACAAGTGGTCATTAAGCGAAGTAATTTGGAGTGAAGCAACTAGCCACTTGGTATTGGCAGTAGCTTCAATATTTTTTACTTTTTCGTTTTTGAAATTTTTGTACCAATTGTAATTTACATAACTGCTTTGGTACAGGTTGTAAATATGATCGGGGATTTTGTTGAGCATTTGATACTGAAAAACTAGCTCGTTTTTGTCGTTAATTTTATATTTCAGTTTGGCATCAAAATTTGACAGCGACTGATCTGAGATAGAATTAGAATATAGGAAGGTTCCATTCCATTTGTTTTTTCTGTATTCGTATTGACCTCCAACAGTATTAATCTTATCGTTTATAGAACTTGGGACTATACCTGAATCTAGAATTAAAACTTTATTATAGTAATAATTATAACGGAAGTCTTCGGCAAAAAACTGGAACTTACCTAAAAGTGAGTTTTCATAGATGACCCCTACCTTGTTATACATTCGGTTATAGTGGGTTTTATTGTTTATGTTACTCAACACATAAGAATCTCCAAAACGATAAACAGGAGTATTCCCAACTGTTGAAGCCACAGTGGCTTGGTTGTATTCGAATAATTTACTTTCGTAATTAAATTGATGGGTTAGGTAAAGGTTATTATTCCCTTTTGCACTGTTAATTCTGAAATTGTGATCAAAGAAAATGCGCTTCCCTTTCATGAAGGTTTTAGCATCTCTGAGGTAGACTTCAAGTCGGGCTCTATTTTGATAGGCACCATCACCGCTTTCAAAATTATCAATAGTAGTAATACCGCCGTTTTCTCCATTTGAGAAATCCTGACCCGTAAAATGAACGTTGAGATAATATCTTTTATTGAGTGTATTGTAACTGGATGTAAAGCGGAAGTTACCTGTACTCGACAATTGATTGATGTATTTACCTAAAGAGCGAAGTCCTTTAAAAGCAATAGACATATTAAAGCGTTCTGAGGTGTTTAAGGTAACAAAAGCATCCAAAGATTGTCCTTGCTCCATTACGGTCTTAAAATACAACTCTGTAACGGGTGTGGCAACTGAATAGTACTTAATATCATTTACTCCAATGTAATTGAATTGCTTTCCAGAAAAACCTATCTCGGGAAAGGCATTAAAATTCTTTAAACCATAGTCAAGAACGGTATAGGTTTGACCTTCATTTGCAAAAGGCAACAACCCAAATATATCTTTACGAAGGTAATTGTATTCGTATTCTTTTTTAATGGTTAAAGTGGTATCAACATAAGTAGTGTCTTTTTGAAGTGTGATGATACGGTATTGATTATAGGCTGCTTTTGGTTTTTTAGTAGGGATACTTTTATTAACATCCGACTCATTGGTTTTCACAGTGTTTTTTACCTGAGAATAACCAAATGAAAAGCATATTATAAAAGCAACAAGAATTAGTTTACGCATTGGAATAAATTTCGAAGCAAAAATACACAAAACAATTTGTAATAAAATCATAAAAAAACCATCCTTATGGAGGATGGTTTTTATTCATATACTATTTGAGTTATTCTTTAATGAATTTTTTAGTGGTACTTTGTATTGCAGATTTAAATGTAATAAAATAAGTACCAACTGCTAATTTTGATACATCTATTTGTGTTGGATTATAAGCAGATTCATTTCTATAAACCTCTTTTCCTAAAATATCATTTATAGTAATTGATTTAATTTGGAAATCATTTTTAATAATATAGTTTAAATAACTGCTTGCTGGATTAGGATATATATTTATGGAACTATTAAAATCTTGCTGTGCCACACTTAAAGGAGCAGAGCAGACAGTAGAAGTTTTTAATTCTTTTCTACGAATGGAATTATTCATTACTGCAACTATTCTAGATTTTTGATTAATAGTGAATATATTCATGCAAGCATCATCACTGTAATCCATATAATTTTCAACCATATCTATTTGACCAGCATCATCAAAACAACTATCATCTCCAACTTGGCAACCCCAATGTTCATATCCAGCAATTGGAGTATCATTACAATAATCGGAAGCTGAACAGTCAGGTGTTTGTGTTTGAGGATCCCCATTACCATCTCCCCATATATGTCTTAGCCCTAGACAATGTCCTATTTCATGTGTAGTTGTTCTGCCTTGATTATATGTAGTGTCATATGGTCCTACATTAGTAATAGATTGATTACCGAAGGAAGTATATCTAATAACAACCCCATCTGTATTTGCAGCTCCACCACTTGTATTTAAACCAGACAATCCAGAAGTACTAGGGAATTGAGCATAACCCAATAAATTGTTTAATCCACCTGAAAAACTTACGACCCAAATATTAAAATATCTTAAAGGGTCCCATTGCGTTGTTGTTTTCATAGTCTCAACATCTGGTCTTGAAGTAAAAGAAGAAAATGTAGTGGTTACTCTATCAATTCCGTTACTAGCAGTTCCATCAGGTTTTTGTTGTGCTAAACAAAATTCAATTTCTGTATCAGCACCAACTTCATTTTCATTATAACCTGCAGTTCCAAGCATTCTTCTAAAGTCATTATTTAAAGATTCTATTTGAGAAAAAACTCTAACGTCTGCTAAGTTCTCATTAACACCTATTGCATCTCCGTTACTAATGATATGAACAACTACAGGAATGGTAATAACAGTATTCACATTTTGAGTAGTTGAACCATTTTTTGTTTGCTCGATCTTTTGAGAAATCCAGTTTTCAAATTGTTCCGTACTTTCTCTATCAGGAAATTTGGCTTTCAAAAGCGATTCATTCTCTACAGTAGCGCATCGAATAACACCTGTTGGAGAAGTTTTTAAATTAGTAAATTCTTGACTTTGTATATTGTTTACAAAAAAGAATCCGAAAATAAATAAAAGGAGGTTTAAGTAAATTTTATTCTTCATAGCTTTTTAAATAATGGAATTTTTTATAGTTGATACAAAATAAAGCAATAACAAATTAATAATCAATAAAAAACAAAAAAATCCCGATTTAAAAATCGGGATTTAAATTATATACAATTAACTAATTAATCTGTGTAACCAGGATTTTGTTGGGCTCTAACTAATGAATTAACCTTAGTTTCAATTTGTGGCATAGGAAGAGCGAAACGATAATCAGTTGTAGGTAAAGTACAGGCTGAGTTAAAATCACAATCTCTTGCATCTCTCGAAATAGATTCGTTTGCCAAAGTACCTAATCTTTTTAAATCAATAAAACGATACCCTTCGAAAGCAAATTCAATTCTTCTTTCTTTCAATATATCTTTCCAACAATCACTAGCATTAGCATATGATGGCAAAGTCTGAGGTCTATTAGTACGTACATCTCTAATTTGTTTAATAACGGCTGCAGCACCTGCTAAATCTCCTTGACTTGTCAAAGCTTCAGCTTTTATAAAATACATTTCAGACAATCTACAAATCTTAATATCATTTACAAAATTCCCATTAACAGAAGTACCTGGATACTTTCTAACAGTAATTTTGTCAGTATTTAAGAAGTCAACAGCTGTTTGATAATTAGGATTAATAATAGATGTTGGATGTACATTTACAGTATAACGAATATCACCATAATTTGTATTTGCAGTAATTGGATTAGTCGTAAAATTATTACTATTAGCAGCAGCAAATGAAGCAGTCACTGGACTTGCAATAGTAGGGTCTGGTGTTAATGTAAAAACTCCTGGAGCTGGACCAACTGATTTAACATAATAAACTTTACCAGCAACAATAGAATTAGAAGGAGTTGTAGTTAATCCGGTATTATTTATGTAAGCAGTAGCAGG
>CANJDA010000059.1 GCA_947472705.1 Flavobacteriaceae bacterium | reverse complement strand
AGTTTGGATAAAAATTTACAACATGAATAAAGAATTAATCATCCGTAGTGGTGAAGATGCTGTAGATTTTGCCTTATTAAAAGATGGAAAACTAATTGAATTACACAAACAAGAAGAAACGAGCAACTTCCAGGTAGGTGATATATTTATCGCCAAAATCAGGAAGCCTGTTGCTGGATTGAATGCTGCTTTTGTAAATGTTGGCTATGAAAAAGACGCCTTTTTACATTATCACGACTTAGGTCCACAGTTAGATTCTTATTTGAAATTCATAAAACTTGTAAGCGCAGGTAAACTAAAAGATTTCTCCCTAAAAAACTTCCAGTTTGAGAAAGAGATTGATAAGGACGGTAGTATATCTGATATACTAAGCGCCAATCAATCGTTACTAGTTCAAGTAGTCAAAGAACCTATTTCTACAAAAGGCCCAAGAATAAGCTCCGAGCTTTCATTCGCAGGAAGATTTGTAGTTTTAGTGCCTTTTTCGGACAGAGTTTCTATTTCACAAAAAATAGAATCAAAACAAGAAAAAGACAGACTAAAGAAACTAGTGCAATCTATCAAACCTAAAGGTTTTGGTGTTATTGTGAGAACAGTAGCCGAAGGCAAAAGCATAGCCGAATTAGAAAAAGATTTGCAGAACCTACTTAGTAGATGGACTGCAATGAGTAAAAAATTACCAACCGCTCATCATCCTTCAAAAATATTAGGAGAGATGAATAAAGCCTCTTCAATATTAAGAGACGTATTCAACGATACTTTTACTAGTATTCAAATAGATGATGAAGAGTTGTACCAAGAAACCAAGGACTATTTAGCCGAAATAGCTCCTGAGAAACAAAAAATAGTGAAGCTTTATCAGTCGAAAGACACGCCATTGTTTGAAAAATACCATATAGAGCGACAAATCAAAACATCCTTCGGACGCACCGTCTCGATGAGCAAAGGAGCTTATTTGATTATAGAACATACTGAGGCTTTACACGTTATTGACGTGAATAGCGGCAACCGTTCTAACAAAGCCACCAACCAAGAAGACACTGCTTTGGAAGTTAATATGATAGCCGCTGCCGAAATCGCAAGACAATTACGTCTTAGAGATATGGGTGGTATTATTGTAGTCGATTTTATCGATATGCAAAATTCAGACAACCGTCAAGTGTTGTTCAACTTCCTTAGAGAAGAAATGAGCGATGACAAAGCCAAACACAAGATCTTACCGCCAAGTAAATTTGGTTTAGTCCAAATTACTAGACAACGTGTAAGACCAGAAGTAAATATTGAAACAAGGGAAGAAAATCCGAATAACTTGAGTGGTGATGTAGATGCACCAATTCAAATTATTGATAAAATCAATTTTTCTCTTGAAAAAATTATCAAAGACCACGGTGGAGTGAAACTTAATGTTCACCCTTTTGTGGCAGCATACCTTAAAAAAGGTTTTCCATCATTACGTTCAAAATGGTTTTTTGAACATAAAAAGTGGGTGAAAATCATACCTCGTGACGCTTACACGTATCTTGAATACCGATTCTTCGATAAAGAAGGAAAGGAAATTAAGGAATAATTAAAAACCGCCTTTCTTAAGATTGGCGGTTTTTTTATGATATAATACTAAATTTTAATCCAATTCATATTCTAAACGAACGGTGATTCGAGCGGTTTTGTTTTTGCTAAAAGTATCATTAATACCCCCATAACTATCTTCTTCTGTAGAGCCTTGACCCGTTATTTGAAAAACTCCCATACTAGCAGTTTTAAGTTTGCCTAATGTTCCATCAGCTGTTTTTACAATCTTGGTGGCACGTTCGTTGGCATCTTTGGTTGCTTTCTCTATTAGGCTTTGCTTTAAGCTTGGCAAATCGGAGAAGGTATACTGAATGCTGTTGGACGTTAATTCAATGCCTGAGTTAACGAGTTCAGAAGTTTTGCTTGATACTTCTTCTATTCTATTCATCAAATCGGGGTTTTTCTTGGCAGAAAAAGTAATCGTTTGTGTAGCCTCATAGCCATCAAATACTTGTTCGTATTTGGTTTGATTATCGCTTCCTTCGCTTCGTACTTCTCTAAATTTTTTCTGAAAATTAACCGCGCCAAAAGTAAATTCATTGGCTTTAAACCCTTTACTCAAAAAGAATTCAGAAACCGTTTTTTGGTCGGAGACAATTTTGTTGTAGGCAGTTTTAATATCCAAACTAGTAGTGGTAAAACTACTTGTCCACAAAATCTCGTCGGAAACAAAATCTTTGGTCCCTAAACCTATAACCGAAATAGAATCTAAATTCTTGTTGCGGTTTTCAAATGATTTTCCCAAAATCCAAGCGGTAAAAATTATAGCTATCCCTATAATTATTGATGATTTTATTTTTTCCATATTTTAAATTGTTTGGTTCACATTAGAACGTTAATTAGTTCGTTTTATTGTATAAAAACCTAGCCTCTTTTATTTGCAAAAAAACGCAACATTAATTCAGAAGCTTCTTGGGCTAAAACACCTTTAACTACTACTGTTTTTGGATGAAGAGTTGTACCTAAATTTTGAAAACCTCGCTGCTCATCTGAAGCACCAAAAACAACTTTAGAAATTTGACTCCAATACAAAGCTCCAGCACACATTTGACAAGGTTCTAGAGTAACATAAAGTGTACATCCTTTTAAATATTTTCCACCAATAAAATTAGCCGCCGAAGTTATGGCTTGCATTTCAGCATGAGCAGTAACATCATTGAGCATTTCAGTAAGGTTATGGGTTCTCGCTATGATTTTATTATCAATAACAACAACAGCTCCTACAGGAATTTCGCCTTTATCAAAAGCCTGCTCGGCTTCCTGCAAAGCTTTCTTCATAAAATACTCGTCGGTGAAAGGGTTTTCCATAAAACAAAAATACAATTTCAATTCGTACATTTGCGCTATGCCAAATAATTTGCTTGAAAACATATTCAATCCAACTGATTTACGAAAATTAAACGTTTCGCAATTGCCTCAACTGGCAAAAGAACTTCGCGAGTTTATCATTGATATTGTTTCGGTAAAAGAAGGTCATCTTGGTGCTTCCCTTGGAGTAGTTGAGTTGACCATTGCTTTGCATTATGTTTTTGACACTCCAAATGATTTATTGGTTTGGGATGTAGGACACCAGGCTTATGGACATAAAATCCTAACGGAGAGAAGAAAAAAATTCGATACGAATCGTCAGCTTGGCGGAATCTCAGGATTTCCGAGGCGGAGTGAAAGTGTCTATGATACTTTTGGGGTGGGACATTCCTCTACTTCTATTTCGGCGGCTTTGGGAATGGCAATTGCTTCCCAACTCAAAGGAGAAAACAAACATCATATTGCTGTGATTGGTGACGCATCAATTGCCAGCGGAATGGCCTTTGAAGGTTTGAATCATGCTGGAGTTACTGATGCCGATTTGTTGGTGATTTTAAATGATAACGCTATCGGAATTGACCCAAGTGTAGGAGCTTTGAAAAACTATTTAACCGCAGTTAAAGAAGGTAAAAACCCGAAGCAAAACAACATGATTAAGTCGTTGAACTTTGATTACTCAGGTCCCATTGACGGAAATAATATTGAAGAATTAATAACCGAATTGGAGCGATTGAAAAAAGTAAAAGGACCTAAATTTCTACACATCATAACTACCAAAGGCAAAGGCTTACAACAAGCCGAAGAAGATCAAGTAAAATACCATGCGCCAGGAAAGTTTAATGCAGCCACTGGTGAATTAGTAAATCAATCAACTGAAAATTTACCTCCAAAGTTTCAAGATGTTTTTGGGTTAACTTTAGTCGAATTGGCTAAAAAAAATCCGAAGATTATTGGCATTACCCCTGCTATGCCCAGTGGAAGTTCCATGATATTTATGATGGAAGCATTCCCAAAAAGAGCTATCGATGTGGGTATTGCCGAGCAACATGCGGTAACTCTTTCGGCCGGTATGGCAACTCAGGGCATGGTGGTTTTTTGTAACATCTACTCCACTTTTTTGCAACGAGCGTATGACCAAGTAATACATGATGTTGCCTTGCAAAATCTGCCAGTGATTTTTTGTTTAGATAGAGCCGGTTTGGTAGGTGAAGATGGTGCAACACACCATGGCGTTTTTGATATTGCTTACTTGCGATGCATTCCGAATATGATTATTTATGCGCCAAAAGACGAGATTGATTTACAAAATATTTTATACACAGCCTCTTTGGGATTAAAACATCCTATTGCCATCAGGTATCCTCGTGGAAGAGGGAAAAATGCCGATTGGAAATTCCCTTCCGATTTTCAAAAAATAGAAATTGGTAAAGCGCTAAAACTAAAAAAAGGTAAAAATGTAGCCATACTTTCTACAGGAACCATTGCCGACAATGTAACTTTAGCATTAAGCGATATAGAAGATGACGGTCATTTTGCCCACTACCATTTTGGTTATATAAAACCGTTAGATGAAAAGAAACTACACAAAATTTGCGAAAAATTCTCTACCATCATTACTGTTGAAGATGGTGTAACCACCGGTGGTTTTGGTAGCGCCATATTAGAATTTTCGGCTAAGAATGACTATGTTAACGAAATCTTCCTTTGTGGTGTGCCCGACTATTTTATTGAGCACGGCACCGTTGACGAACTGCAGCAATTCTGCAATATTGATGTTGATGGGTTAAAATCGCTTTTCTCTGGTTTGCTAGAAGAAGACGAAGAAGATTAAGCCGTCACAATTTTATTCAATTGTAACGCTTTGCCATCGGTAAGCATGGAGATGAAATGGCAGATATGAAGCAGTCTATCGTATAAAGTTTCTTTTTCCAAATGGTGTTTTTCTGGTAGAATTTTCAATAATAATTTATCGTAATTCGTGGCTTTGCCTTCGTGATTATTATTATAAGCCGTGATGAATTTGTCTAACAAATTATTGATGATTTGGTAGCCCGAAAGTTCTTTTTCGATTACTTCTCTGCTTTGGTAAATATTCTTAACACTTAGCTTGATGATGTCGTCCATTTGTGCTTTGTACTTGCTTTTATCGGTCAAGGCAAAATGAAATTTACCTTGCAGTATGGCTTCTTCATTTTCAATAAATACTTTCACAGCATCATTAATAAGATTGCCAATGGCCAAAGCGCGCAAGTAACTTATTCTATCTTCTTTGGTTGTCAAGGATTGGTATTTGGCAGTGTCGATAGTATCTTTAACCAATTTGATTAAGTATTCCAAGGCAAAATCTTCGGAAACCAAGCCCAAATTGATGCCATCTTCAAAGTCAATTATCGTATAGCAAATATCATCGGCTGCTTCGACTAAAAAAGCCAAAGGATGGCGCTCGAAACCAATATCTTCTCCTGTTTTATTGGAAATCATTCCCAATTCTTGGGCTACTTCTTTAAAAAAATCCTTATCCGTTTGGAAGAAACCATACTTTTTATCCGAGATATTTTTGGTTGGTTTCTTGGGCAAACTCTCTTTGGGATATTTCATAAACGCTCCCAAAACGGCATAAGTTAGTCGAAGACTTCCTTCAATCCCAGGACGTGAACTAGACAACACCGAAAAACCATTGGCGTTGCCTTCAAAATCGATTAAATCCTGCCATTGTTTAGGTGTTAACTGGTCTTTATATTGTTGGCCTTTGCCTATAGAGAAGTATTCGCCTATTGCTTTTTCGCCTGAATGTCCGAAAGGTGGATTTCCAATATCATGGGCTAAAGAAGCTGCGGCAACGATAGCCCCAAAATCATTCATATGATAGCCATGAATTTCTTGTAAATGTGGGTATTTTTCTAAGATTTTTTTGCCAACCAATCTTCCTAAAGAACGGCCTACCACCGAAACTTCTAAACTGTGGGTCAATCTTGTGTGTACAAAATCGGTTTTCGACAATGGAATTACTTGGGTTTTATCTTGTAAACTTCTAAACGCCGACGAAAAGATAATACGGTCGTAATCAACTTCAAATCCAAGTCGAGTATCATCTTGCTCAATTCGCAGTCTTTTGCTTGTATCGCCTTGGCGTTTTAAAGATAAAAGTTGTTCCCAGGTCATATATTCCTATTTTGATTATTATAAATTTTTATTCATGCAAATACTGTTATCCACTCCAACATACTGCCCGAAATTTTCAGTTATTGTATAACGTAATTTTTGATACAAACCAATGGCGTCTTTTTGCATATACCCTGTTTCCAGTATTGAAAGTGTGTAGCCTTCTTCTTTGGCCCAATGTTCTAATTCGGTTAAAATAGCTTTGGCAATTCCTTTTCCTCTATGTTCGGGCAACACATACATTCGCTTGATTTCGGCTGTATTGGGTTCAAATTCTTTATAAGCTCCAATGCCAACAGCCACATCTTTTTCATAACAAATCAAAGCATTTTTGAGCAAATTCGTTTTATTGAATTGGGCATAAAAGGCATGATCATCACCATCCAAAATTCTTAAATAAGCATCAAGCTCTACCACCAAACGGCCAAAATCTTCATTATCAGATGTGGTTCTTTTGAGCGTAAACATACTTTATTCTTCTGCTGTTGTTACTTGAAAGGCATGAAACTTTCTTTTGGCTTCTTCCAGCATTCTCTTGTCAACCACATAAGTCTTTGAAAGGCTGTCGTGCCATGCTCTACCCGGATTTATTAATACGGATAATGGATTAAACGGAATTAGTCTACAAAGAGACCGCATTAAAATGGTTTCACTGTTGGGTTTCTCTCCATTACTATCAACTACAACGGTTTGAGTAATAAATTTACCGATGGTTCTTGCAAATAAAATTTCAAACACATTATAATAAATCAAGATCACCGAAAACGTAACCGTGTAAAGTCCGATAGTGTTTTTATCCAATTTTGAAAAAAAATCTAGTGCTTTTTTACTCCCCAATAAATCGGCAATTATACACGTTACTATTGCAAAAAAGAATAGTAGAATCACTTGTAATATGACGTCTATCAAATAGTTTAAAAACCTTTTTCCTATTGAAGCAACAATATCGTTAGTTACTTTGAACTGCATTCGTTGTTCCATTTTCACTATTCTTTTTGATTGGCTAAAAAGAAATTGCGCGATTTCTTAGGATACTGATTATAACTTTTATCACTCGGATTAGCAATCACGGTTTTGATATTGATTTCGTCTCCCAATTTGAAACTGGCTTCGGTGTATTTATAATCTAATAAATATTCGCCACAAAAATAATTGCCGTTTTCGTCTTTTTCTATAATACCGGTATAAACCCCTTTTTCTTTTGACATTGTTTTTTATTTGTTTCAAAAGTAATTAAAATGAAAACAGCTATCAAGTGACAGCTGTTTTTCTTTATTCTTTATTTTTTTTCATTTTTAAGACCCACACATTTCGCAATCATCACCGCCATTTCCTGCGGCGTTGCGAGCGCGTTCTACCATAGCGGCAAAATCTTCGGCAGTCATTTCACCGTTTTCAACAGGAGCTACTACTTCAACGGCAACGGCTGCTGGTTTTTCGGTAATGGTTGGTTCTGCTTTCTTGTCGTTGTTCAAGGTAAACTTGATAGCGTCAACTGCTGACTTCGTTCTCAAGTAATACATTCCTGTTTTCAAGCCACTTTTCCATGCATAGAAATGCATTGAGGTAAGCTTAGCATAATTGGCATCTTGCATGAACAAGTTTAACGATTGTGATTGGTCAATGAAATATCCTCTGTGACGTGACATATCGATAATGTCTTTCATAGACATTTCCCAAACGGTTTTGTATAGTTCTTTCAAATCATCTGGAATCGCTTCAATGTTTTGTACCGAACCATTATGACGCATGATTTCTTGTTTCAAGGTTTCGTTCCAAAGGCCTCTTTCTACTAAATCATGCAACAAGTGTTTGTTTACCACAATGAACTCTCCCGACAATACACGACGGGTATAAATGTTAGAAGTATACGGTTCAAAAGCTTCGTTGTTTCCTAAAATTTGAGAAGTAGAAGCTGTTGGCATTGGCGCTACTAATAACGAGTTTCTCACACCATGTTTCACTACTTCTTTTCTCAAAGAAGCCCAATCCCATCTTCCAGATAACTCTTCGTCTTTGATGTTCCAAAGGTTGTGTTGGAATAATCCTTCTGAAATTGGAGAACCTTTAAAGCTTGAGTAAGGTCCTTCTTCTTTTGCCATTTCCATAGAAGCGGTAACGGCTGCGAAGTATAGTGTTTCGAATATTTCTTGGTTTAATTGTTTGGCTTCATCACTAGTAAACGGCATTCTCAACAAAATGAAAGCATCAGCTAAACCTTGCACTCCTAATCCAACAGGGCGGTGGCGCATATTTGAGTTCTCGGCTTCTTTTACTGGGTAGTAATTTCTGTCGATTACTTTGTTTAAGTTTCTAGTTACTCGCTTGGTTACGTTGAATAACAATTCGTGATTGAATTGTCCGTTTTCAACAAACATTGGTAAGGAAATCGAAGCCAAGTTACACACTGCAATTTCATCATCCGAAGTGTACTCCATGATTTCGGTACACAAGTTTGATGAACGAATAGTTCCCAAATTCTTTTGGTTCGACTTTCTATTGGCTGCATCTTTGTACAACATGTAAGGCGTTCCTGTTTCGATTTGAGACTCTAAGATTTTCTCCCAAAGTTCACGAGCTCTAACCGTTTTTCTTCCTTTTCCTTGCGCTTCATACGAAGTATATAAAGCTTCGAACTCATCTCCATAAACATCATATAAACCTGGACATTCATTTGGACACATTAACGTCCAATTGATATCTTCTTCTACACGTTTCATAAATAAATCGGAAGTCCACATAGCAAAGAACAAATCACGTGCGCGCATTTCTTCTTTTCCGGTGTTCTTTTTCAAATCCAAGAAATCAAAAATATCGGCATGCCAAGTTTCTAAATAAATGGCGAAACTTCCTTTACGTTTTCCGCCTCCTTGGTCAACATAACGAGCGGTATCATTAAATACACGCAACATGGGAACGATTCCGTTTGAAGTTCCGTTTGTGCCTCTGATATAAGAACCTGTAGCGCGTACATTGTGAATTGACAAACCAATTCCACCAGCTGACTGCGAGATTTTGGCTGTTGATTTCAAAGTATCATAGATACCGTCAATGCTATCGTCTTTCATGGATAACAAGAAACACGAAGACATCTGAGGTTTTGGTGTACCCGCATTGAATAAAGTTGGCGTGGCATGCGTAAAGAACTTTTTCGACATTAATTCGTAGGTTTCAATAACGGCATCCAAATCATTTAAGTGAATACCAACCGCAACACGCATCAACATTTGTTGAGGGCGCTCTACGATTTTACCGTTAATTTTTAACAAATACGAACGCTCTAAAGTTTTGAATCCAAAGTAATCGTAGTTGAAATCACGATTGTATATGATGTGTGAGTTTAAGAACTCAGCATTTTCCTGAATAACTTTATGTACTTCTTCTGAAAGTAATGGTGCTTGTTGATTGGTTCTTGGATTTACATAATGGTACATTTCGCTCATGGTTTCTGAGAACGATTTGTTGGTGTTTTTATGTAAATTGGAAATGGCAATTCTCGCAGCCAACTGAGCATAATCAGGATGTGCAATCGTCATAGAAGCTGCCGTTTCAGCCGCCAAATTATCTAATTCTGAAGTCGTAACCCCATCATACAATCCTTCAATAACCCTCATTGCCACTTTAACAGCGTCTACCAAATCGTTTAAACCATAACATAGTTTTTTAATTCTATCTGTGATTTTGTCGAACATTACTGGCTCTTTGTGGCCGTCTCTTTTTACTACATACATACGCTTGTCAGTTTTTGAAAATAGAAAATCCCTTTACCTATTTTCTGGTTATTTGTAAATTGTTTTGGTTAGTGCTATGATTTACTTCCTAGCCCTGATGGAAGTGGCACGAAGTATAACGGACAGCAGGAAAATGGTTTCCAAGAATGCCCGAACGATTCGCTCCTAAAAATCGGCGTCGAAACTAATTTTGCTTGACTCAGAATCTGAATTCATCACCCCGGCTTTTTGGTATTCTGCAACTCTTTTTTCAAAGAAATTGGTTTTCCCTTGTAATGAAATCATATCCATGAAATCGAACGGATTGGTGGAGTTGTAAACTCGTTTGCAACCCAATTCTACCAACAATCTATCGGCAACAAATTCTAAATATTGTGTCATCAAAGTGGCGTTCATTCCTATCAAACTTACTGGAAGTGACTCGGTGATGAACTCTCTTTCGATGTTTAAAGCATCAGTAATAATTTCTGTGATTCGGGCTTTGGACACTTTATGAATCAAATGGTGATTGTGTAAATGCACGGCGAAATCACAGTGAACGCCTTCGTCACGAGAGATTAATTCATTTGAAAAAGTTAAACCTGGCATTAATCCACGCTTTTTCAACCAGTAAATAGAACAAAAAGCTCCTGAGAAGAAAATACCTTCTACTGCGGCAAAAGCGATTAATCTTTCGGCAAAAGAGTCAGATGAAATCCATTTTAAAGCCCAATCCGCTTTTTTCTTAACGGCTGGAAACACATCAATGGCGTGGAAAAGTTTGTCTTTTTCGGCTTCGTCTTTTACATAAGTATCAATCAAAAGCGAATACGTTTCGCTATGAATGTTTTCCATCATAATTTGGAACCCGTAGAAAAACTTGGCTTCCGGATATTGTACTTCGTTTACAAAATTTTCGGCTAAGTTTTCATTCACGATTCCGTCAGAAGCCGCGAAGAAAGCTAAAATGTGTTTGATGAAATATTTTTCGTCCTCATTCAATTTATTATTCCAATCTGACAAGTCTTGGTGCAAATCAATTTCTTCGGCAGTCCAAAAACTAGCTTCCATCTTTTTATACCATTCCCAAATGTCTTGGTGCTTGATAGGAAAAATCACGAAGCGATCTTTGTTTTCTTTTAAAATTGGTTCGATAGTAGTCATGTTGAATTTATTTTGAATTTTAAGACGATTTTTAGTAAAATCTGTATGTTACAAAGATTGGCAAACGAATCGTAAAAAGAAAGTCAAACTTATTCACAATCGGCTCTAGTTTTTAACAAATAGGTGTGTTAGGGTGGGGTTTTACAAAATTTATAACTTGTTTATTTTTAGCGTTTTACAGAATTTTAAAATTAAAAAAAGCCCTAAAACAAAGGGAGTTAAGAATTTACTGATAGTGAAATTTTAACATTTTTTATCTTCTGAAAATGGAATTTTTGAACACAAAAAAAGAGCGGTTTTCCCATTGAAAAAACCGCTCTCTGAAAGTGTACTTTTATTTCTTATTTATCATCCGAAATATAGGTTTTATTACCATTAGAGTTGATGTAATATCTTCCTCCTCTTGGCCCAGTATACACTTTTTTTCCGTTATATTCTCCTGATGCTTTGTCTGGAGTTCTAGGTGCTTTCTCAGTAGAGACTTTTTCTTTTGCTTCTTTTTCCTCTTTTTTAGCTTTCTTTTCGGCTTTGCCTTTTTTTTCTTTTGCTGCTTTTTCTGTTTT
>CANJDA010000058.1 GCA_947472705.1 Flavobacteriaceae bacterium | reverse complement strand
TCATGTTTTCCAATTCGCTTAAGCGTTTTGAACTTGAGGCTAATTCGTCTCTCATTTTGTTCAAACGGTCTTGCTCGGTCGCCAAAGTTTTTTCTTTGTTTTCCAACTCAGCCAATAATTCGCGGTTTTTGGTCATGTTGGTTTGCAAAGCATCGTTGCTGTTTTTTTCCAAAGCGGCATACGAGTCCTGTAGCGTTTTTAAGTTGTTGGCGGTAGCAGTACAATCGGCAGTTAGTTTGTCTTTTACTGCTTTGAGTTTATCTAGCTCATCTTTGAGTGCTTTGTTTTCTTCGTTAAATTCGGCATTGACTTTATGAAGCTCTTCATTTTCATCGGCTAAGAGGCGATTTTCTTTTTTGGCATCGGTATACTTGTTTTCTAAATCGGTGTAGATTTTTTTGGAAACACACGATGACAGTAACGTTAACACCATTACTCCTAAAACTATTCTTTTTATCATTATCATTACTTTTTATCGATTAATCTATTATCTTTCAGTCTATCATCTATTATCTTTACTCACTCAATCTCCACCAAAACAGGGCAGTGGTCTGAGTGTTTGGCTTCGGGCAAAATCAAGGCTCTTGTTATGCGGTTTTTCAAGGGTTCAGTCGCCAAACAATAATCAATTCTCCAGCCTTTATTATTGGCTCTAGCATTGGCACGGTAGCTCCACCAACTGTAATTATTAGGTTCCTTATTTAAAAAACGGAAGGTGTCAATGAAACCACTTTTCATGAATTTATCTAGCCATAAGCGTTCCACGGGTAAAAATCCAGAAACGTTTTTGTTTCTTATAGGATCGTGAATATCAATAGCTTCGTGACAAATGTTATAATCGCCACAGATAATCAAGTTAGGAATTTCTTTTTTTAATTCGTTTACATATTTCTGAAAGTCATCCATATACATAAACTTGTGATCCAAGCGGTCAATGTTGGTTCCAGAAGGCAGGTACAAACTCATCACAGATACATCGTCAAAATCAACTCTTAGGTTTCTGCCTTCAAAGTCCATGTAGTCAATGCCCGTTCCAAAAACCACATTATTAGGTTTTGTTTTGGATAGAATAGCGACACCACTATAACCTTTTTTTTGTGCTGGAAACCAATAATGATAAGGATATCCAGAGATTTCCACATCAATCAACGGAATTTGGTCAGGGGTTGCTTTTATTTCTTGAAGGCAAATAACATCGGGGTTGGCTTTTTGTAACCAATCCAAAAATCCTTTTGAAATAGCGGCACGAATGCCATTAACATTGTACGAAATAATTTTCATGAGTGTTAGTAAGCTTTTTGTCAAAAGTATGTAAAAACATAAACATTTGAAACTCATAAGGCATAATAAAAAAATAAATTTAGCGCTGTAAAATAGCTTTTTTCTGAACCCTATTTCAGTAGAATTGCTATCTTTGTTTCTTTCTCAAAATTGAAGTTATAAATGGGTTTAGTCACTGCTAAAGAAGTTGCAAAAGCAATAAATGCTGATAAATACGGGGTTCTCGGAACTTTTTGCGGCTGGTTACTAATGAAAGCTTTAAAAATTTCGACCTTAAATAAAATATACGATAGAAAAAAGCATTTAAAGGAACTAGAGTTTCTGAATGCGATACTTGACGAATTTCAAATTAAGTTTGAAGTTCCAGAAGAAGATCTAAAAAGATTACCCAAAGAAGGACCTTATATCACTATTTCTAACCATCCCCTAGGAGGTATTGATGGTATTTTATTATTAAAATTAATGCTTGAAAGAGAACCTAATTTCAAGATAATTGCCAATTTTTTATTGCATCGCATAGAACCCATGAAGCAATATATAATGCCGGTAAATCCTTTTGAAAATCATAAAGGGGCTAAATCAAGTGTTATCGGAATTAAAGAAACCTTACGTCATTTAAGTGATGGCAAACCTTTGGGGATGTTTCCAGCAGGAGAAGTTTCAACCTATAAAGATGGTCAATTGGTAATAGATAAAGATTGGGAAGAAGGTGCTATTAAAGTAATTCGAAAAGCTCAAGTTCCAGTTATTCCAATTTATTTTCACGCCAAGAATAGCCGCTTTTTCTATTTGTTATCCAAAATAAACCCAACACTTAGAACGGCCAAATTGCCTTCTGAATTGTTGACCCAAAAAGATCGTGTGATTAAAGTGCGTATTGGTAAACCTATTTCGGTAGCCGAACAAAACGAGCACAAAACCATTGAAGAATATTCAGAGTTTTTAAGAAAAAAAACCTACATGCTGGCCAATTCTTTTAATCAAGACAGCAATATACTTAATCCTCAAAACCTGAATTTAAATTTAAAGCTTCCTAAAAACCCAAAAGACATTGTTAAACCAGCCAATCACAACAAGATATTGGAAGAAATTAGCATGTTGAGAGAAAGCGATTACCGCTTATTGCAAAGCAAAAACTATATGGTGTTTTTGGTTCCGGCGGACAAAATTCCGAATATCTTACACGAAATTGGTCGTTTGCGTGAAATCACTTTTAGGTCAATTGGTGAAGGAACAAATGAATCTATCGACTTAGATCGTTGTGATAGTTATTACCATCATATGTTTTTGTGGGATGAAGAGACCCAACAAATTGCGGGTGCCTACCGTATGGGATTAGGATCTGAGATATTCCCAAAATATGGTATCGAAGGATTTTATTTGCAGGATTTATTCCGATTTGAGCCAGAGTTGTATGATATGATGTCAAAATCTATCGAGATGGGAAGAGCCTTTATTGTGAATGAATACCAACAAAAACCAATGCCTTTGTTCTTGCTATGGAAAGGAATTGTTCATACCACTTTGCGTTATCCTGAACATAAGTTTTTGATTGGGGGCGTGAGTATTAGTAATCAATTTACGGAATTCTCCAAATCGCTGATGATTGAATTTATGAAGTCACATTATTATGACCCATATGTGGCGCAGTACATTCATCCTAAGAAGGAATTTAAAGTAAAACTGAAAGATGCGGATAAGGATTTTGTATTTAATGAAACGGAATCCGATTTAAATAAATTTGATAAAATTATTGATGAAGTTGAACCAGGAACCTTGCGTTTACCTGTTTTAATTAAAAAATACATCAAGCAAAATGCACGCGTGGTAGCGTTTAATGTTGATCCTTTATTCAACAATGCTGTAGATGGTTTAATGTATATACGTATTGCCGATTTACCCGAAAGCACGGTAAAACCAGTGATGGAAGAGTTTCAGGCAGAATTGGAACGAAAAGAAAAGAATTATAAATAATAAAAAAGGCAACTATATCAGTTGCCTTTTTTATTATTCTTTATCGATTAGTTCTTGAAATGATTTCCATTCTTTCTCGGTTATCGACTCTTTGTTTTTGAGCTTTTTCCCTTTGATGTAATCCAAAATATATTTGGCTCTTTCTTCTGATTCAGGATGATCTGCTATCCAACTCATGCCTTCTGGCATCTTATTGTCTTGCGCCATTTGATACATAAAATCGGCCATGGGTTTCGGATCGATATGGGCTTTTATCATATAATCTACACTGGTGATGTCAGCTTCTTTTTCAAGCTTTCTGTCATAAGCGGATGAAGATAATGTTTTCAGAATTTCTCTAGCCATTTGACCTCCCTTACTACCACCGGCAGCCGTTAACAAAACAGAATAACCTATTTCTTTAGACAATTTTTTCATAACATGGTTTTTCTCTATATGTCCAATTTCATGACCCAAGACACCTTGTAACGCTTCTTGTTTTTTGCAATCTTCAATCAATCCGGTATAAACCACCAAATGATTATTGGGCAAAGCAAAAGCATTGATAACATCTTTTTTTACAATGTGTATTTTCAACGAATCGCGTTCAATGTCATTGGCCTCGCATAAAGGAGTAATCAATTTGTCCAACGTTTTTACTATGGTGTCGTTGGTCACTATATCTTCGTTATCTTGAATCTGTTCCCAAATCATGTCGCCCAATTTGTTTTCCATATTTTGGGTATGCTCCTTAACTTTAAAAAACTTCATGAAATCTATTTGAGAAAATCCAAACCAAAGTAGGAAGAAACCTGATACTATAATCAATCCCTGTAAAAGTGTTTTCTTTATCATTATGCTCTACAGATTAAGTTAGTGATATTGCCAAAAAATAAAAACTGAACATGTTTGCCTTTTCTAGTTTGCACAGCGGCATAAATGGTTGAAAAAATCTCGAATAAATTAAATACAATCACGGTAAAGAGATAAGCAAAATATTGATTGCTTGCTTTTTCATCAGAGAATAAAATCGACATGGTCCACCAAAAACTGGCGCTGTTTATGCCTAGAAGGGCTAACTGTGAAAAGAGTGCTTGGGTGCAATGCCATCTGACATAATAAGTACCTTTTCTATTGGCTAAATAAAAGAAAAAAGTTGCTAGCAAGTTAATAATTGGCAAAGGCAAACCGGCGATAAGTGCTACTAAAGACATCAAATAACTATTGGATGCTTTTTCGCGTTCATGTTCACCAGGTTTATAAGCAAAAGTGGTTTCTTGTATCATAGATTTTTATATATATTCCAAATCCAATTGAGAAGCACTAGCGAGATTAAAATCGTGGCAAGCCAAGGTTTTCTGATGGTAGCTTCTGTTTTTTTATAAGTGTTGTAAAAAGTTTTCTTTTTTAAAATAATATCTGATATAATCCAAATAGGGCAGAAGGTCATTATTAAAGTAACAAGTATTCCAAACGGATTCAGCAATACGGACTCAATTAATTTTCCTTCCGAAAGTAATAAGACAGCTCGAGTAGTACCGCAAGATGGACAAGGATATCCTGTCAAATTTTTGATGATACATACTCGGACTGTCTCACTTTTTATAGTATTAATGGAATAAAAAAGGTAAATAAATCCAGTTAAACAAGCTATAAGCAACAAGGAATATAACTTATTTCGGGTCATTTATTAATAGAATGTATTTTGGAACGTTTCCATGTTTTTCTCACGAGTAGCTCCCATGATTAAAAACCAGTCAACTATTGCCCAAATTCCTAAACCTCCACAAGTTAAAAGCTTTCCAACTCCCATTCCGGTATCACCAATCATAAAACGATCGATTCCTAATTGACCACCAAGTAATGACACTATCAACGAAGTGGTTGGTTCTTTGAATTGCATGGTTTGCACTAACCCCCATTTGGATTCGTCCAAGCTTAATAATTTTTCTCTAACGGCGTTAAGATGATGACTTTCAAAATATTTGGCGTTCATCATCATAAACATATCTACTTTTTGTGCGTCCATAATGTTATTTTATTGGTTATGTTAATTGATGGCTCTAATATATAAAATTCTTATAAAAAAAGTAGTATCCGGCGAAAAACAATTCTAAAATATTAAAGTGAATCTATATCTGTTGGCTCCCAAAGTTCGATCTTATTCCCTTCTGGGTCTAAAATCCAACCGAACTTCCCGTAGTCATAGGTTTCCATATCTCCAACAATGGTTACACCTTCTTCTTTTAGGGCTTTAAGCAAAGCTTCTAAATCAGCAACTCGGTAATTCATCATAAACGGTTTTTCGCTAGGTGAAAAGTATTGGGTTTTAGCATCAAATGGAGACCATTGTGTAGCGCCTTCATTTCCCTCTTCGTCTTTCCATGTAAACGTCCAACCATAATCATTTACTGGAATTCCAAGATGATTTTTGTACCAATCTCTTGTTGCTTTTGGGTCTTCGCATTTGAAGAAAAAACCTCCTATGCCTGTCACTCTTTTCATGTCTTTATTATCCATAGTATCTGTTTTTTTAGTTATTAATGATTTATTTCAGGCAAAGGAAATCCTATTTTAATTATTCCTGCTCATACTTTAGGATGATTTTATCTACAATAGTTTGTGCTAGTTTTTGATGACTTTCATATGTCCAGCCCGCGATATGTGGGGTTAGTAATACATTTTCAGCTTGTAACAAATATTCGAATGCTGCTGGTTTCTCGCTATCGATAAACAAATTTTCAAAGGAAAGCTTCTCATATTCCAACACATCCAATCCAGCACCGAGAATTTTTCCAGATGCTAAAGCAGCAACCAAATCATCGGTAACTACATTCTTCCCTCTGGATGTATTGATGAACCAAAACGGTTTGGCAAAAGCGTTGATGAAATGGGTGTTAATCATCTTGTCTGTTTCTGGTGTCCAGGGAATGTGTAAGCTCAAGACATCCGCTTTGGTTTGGAGTTCTTCCTGTGAAACCTGTTTTGCATTGGCATCGCCTACATTAGGAAGGATATCATAGCATAACACTTCTACATCAAAACCTCGTAACTTTTTTGCAAATGATTTTCCCATATTACCATAGCCGATAAGTCCGACAGTTTTACCTTCTAACTCATTACCGCGATTACCTTCTCGTATCCATTTGCCTTCACGAACCAATCTATCGGCACGATTCAGTTTATTCATTAAGGATAGCAACATTCCTAAAGCGTGTTCGCCTACTGCATTTCGATTCCCTTCCGGTGCTGCAATGAGGTGAATGCCTTTTGCTTTGGCATACTCACAATCTATGCTTTCCAATCCGGCACCAACACGTGCAATGAATTTGAGATTAACAGCTTTGTCTATAAAATCTTTGTCAATTTTAAATCGACTTCGGATGACCACGCCATGATAGTTGTGAATTTTGGCTTCGATTTCGGATTTGTTAGAAGTAAAATCAGCTTCGTTTTGAAAACCGGCTTGTTCCAATTGTTCCCATAACAAAGGGTGATTACTGTCGAGATGAAGTATTTTAGTGTCTTGAATGGACATAGTTTGGTGTTGAAAAAGTAAAGATAGTATTTATTAAAAGACAATAAAAAAAGCCGCCCAATTTCTCATGGCGACTTTTAATCAATTTAACTAAAGTTTTATTTATTTTTCTAAAATTTGAATTACGGTTCCCAACATTACATTGGCACCTAGCGCCAAATCTTCATAAGAAGAATACTCTAAAGGGTTATGACTAATCCCGTCTTTACAACGCACGAATATCATCCCGTAATCACATGCATAAGACAATGCCAGCGCATCATGGAAGGGACCACTCATCAATTCAATTTCATCGAGTTGTAATTTTTGACATTCGGTATGGATAATTTCTTTAATCCAATCGGCGCAATAGCGTGGGTCGCTTTTAGTGTCTTCCGAGATTTCGTATGTCAGTTTATGCTTAGCACAAATAGCTTCAATTCTATCTCTTAATTGTTTTTCATAGCGATTTCTTCTATCTAGATCAATGTCGCGTAAATCAACGGTAAACGTAACTTCTTCTGGAATGATATTTCGGGAAGCCGGGAAAATATTTAGTGTTCCCACTGTTCCCACAGTTGGATTTCCTGGAACTTGAGTAGCTATTTCGTTAACAGCAATAATGATTTCGGCAGCTCCTACCAAAGCATCTTTACGAATCGGCATAGGAACAGAACCTGTGTGCCCTGCCATTCCTTTAAGTTTGACTGTCCACCAAAGTGGTCCTGAAATTCCAGAAACAACGCCAATGGGTTTGTGTGCCATGTCTAAAATCGGGCCTTGTTCAATATGCAATTCTAGAAAGCAAAAAATGCTTCCTGGTTTATATTCCGATTCTTTGAATTTCGTGATGTCGCAACCAAAATCTTTTAACGCTTGACCACGAGTGATTCCGGCTGCATCGGTACGTTCTAATTCGCCTTCTTCTAATTTGCCTAAGATGCCTCGTGAACCGAAAAGCCCTTTATTAAAACGCCACCCTTCTTCATCGGCAAAGGAAATGACTTCAATGCTTCTTTCGGGAACGATACCGTTTTCGTTTAACGTTTTCACCACTTCGATGGCGCAAAGTACTCCGGCCACCCCGTCAAAACGCCCACCATATGGTTGAGAATCGAGATGCGAACCCATCATCAAAATAGGTAGGTTTGGATTTTTACCTTCCAATCTTCCAATAAGGTTTCCAAAATTATCAATACGGACTTTTATTCCAGCATCTTTCATCCAAGAGCCTGCAATTTCAAACCCTTGCTTTTCCAACTCGGTATGTGCTGGTCGACAAGTACCTGTTTCACCTATTTTGCCTATCAGACTCATAGCTTCAAAATGCTGTTGGAGTCGTGCAGAATTTATTTTCATTCTTTTCAAATTTTATTTACGAACTAAAGTTCGTGTACCTGACTGCCACTGGCAGTCCTCCTCTTAATCTCAAATATCCAAGAGCCAGCAATTTCAAATCCTTGTTTTTCCAACTCGGTATGTGCTGGTCGACAAGTGCCGGTTTCGCCTATTTTACCAATCAGACTCATGGCTTCGAAGTGTTGTTGCAATCGGTCAGAATTAATCTTCATCTTAATGATCGTTTAAAGGTCTACCTTCTCTTTGCCAATCTTTCCAATTGATGTATTCAGGCGCTACGCGATGTACTTCCATCGTAATACAATTATCTACAGGGCATACTAATTTACACAAATTACAACCCACACATTCTTCTTCTTTGATAGTATAATTGTTATATGGAACCCCTCTTTCAATATTAATCGATTGGTGCGATGTATCTTCACAAGCGATATAACACAAGCCACAATGGATGCATTTTTCTTGGTCGATTTTAGCAATATGATGGTAATTGATATCTAGGTCTTCCCAATGGGTAATTTTTTCAACAGATTTACCAATGAAGTCAGTCGTTTTTTGATAGCCTTTTTCATCCATCCAATTGTTTAAGCCTTCACACATATCTTCCACAATTCGGAAACCATGTGTCATCGCGGCTGTACAAACTTGAACTGAAGTCGCTCCTAAAAGCATAAACTCCACAGCATCTTTCCAAGTGCTTACCCCTCCAATTCCAGAAATTGGAACTTTACTGGTCAATGGATCTTGTGCTATAGTGGTTAACATTTTTAAGGCAATTGGCTTTACCGCAGGACCACAATAACCACCGAAAACACTTTTCCCAGCAACATAAGGATTAGGCACTAAAGTATCTAAATCAATTCCAGTTACACTTTGAATAGTGTTGATTAAACTTAAGGCATTAGTTCCTCCTTCTACTGCTGCTCTCCCTGTTGGAACAACCGAATGCACATTTGGCGTAAGCTTTGTAATTACAGGAATAGTTGACTTTTCCATTACCCATTCTACTACCATTTTGGCAATTTCGGGGTCTTGACCAACAGCGGCTCCCATATCTCTTTCGGTCATTCCGTGCGGACAACCAAAGTTTAATTCAAATCCCATAGCACCAGCATCTTCACATTTCATGATGAGTTCATGCCACGATTTTCTATCGTTATCCGCCATCAGCGAAACAATCATTGCCCGGTCAGGGAACATTTTTACGACTTCGGTGATTTCTTTTAAATTGATATCTAAAGGACGGTCACTGATTAATTCTATATTGTTGAATCCCATGATACGTTTTCTTCCGTATTCTACAGAAGAATAACGAGAGGACACATTTTTTACCTGGGAACCTAAAGTTTTCCATACTACGCCGCCCCAACCTGCTTCGAAAGCACGGACAACGTTGATTAATTTATCGGTTGGTGGCGCACTGGCCAACCAGAATGGGTTAGGTGATTTTATGCCTAAAAAATCGGTTGATATATCTGCCATGATTTAATTATTAAAGGTTGGTTTTAATTCCGATTCGATGATGTAATCCGGGCTGATGATGTATTTTAAAATAGCGGCAGCTCCGTCTTTTCCAGCTTGTACTGCATCGACTACTTCTCTTCCGCCGTTTACGCTATCGCCACCGGCAAATACGCCAGCAATCTTAGAAACAGATTTTCCATCAACTACAATCTTACCGTTATTATTTTGGATGTTATTGTCATTTACTAAAGATTGGAAAGGCATTTGACCAGCTGCTTTGATGACCATATCTACATCTAATGTAAACGTTTCTCCTGAAACTACAGGGCTTCTTCTGCCGCTGGCATCAGGTTCTCCGAGTTTCATCACATCACAAATTAATTGAGATACTTTTCCATTGTTACCTATGATTTCTTTTGGCGATGCTAACCATATTACTTTACACCCATCGAGTTTAGCTATGTCGAGTTCTTTTTCGGTACACGGCATTTCAGCTTGCGTTCTTCTGTATACCAAAGTCACATCCGAAGCACCTAATCTTTTTGCTTGGGTAGCAGCATCAATAGCAGTCATTCCCATACCGATTACGGCAACTTTATCACCTACGGCAATTTTGGAATAGTCATTATTTCGCAATTCGTAAATGAACTTGATAGCATCTTCTACACCTTGCAAATGTTCGCCTTCAATGTCTAACTGGCGTGCCAATCCTACTCCAAAAGCCATATAAACGGCATCATAGTTGTTTTGTAATTGTTCTAAAGTAACATTTTTACCAAACTCTTGATTGTATTTAATATCAATTCCTCCAATAGAAGTAATGTAATTCACTTCATCTTCACAAAATTCAGGGGTTACTTTATAAGCAGCAATTCCGTAAGTCATTAAACCGCCGCCTTTACTTTCTTTTTCAAAAATAGTTACATCAATGCCTTCACGACTTAGTGTGTGTGCACAACTTAACCCTGCAGGGCCAGCTCCTATGACCGCTACTCTCTTGCCTTTAGAAGGTTTTCTGTCGAATAATTGCCACTTGTTTTCCATCGCTTTTTCAGTCGAATAGCGTTGGAGTTTGGCGATATTGATTGGGGTTTCGTGCATCAAATTATAGACACAGGCTCCTTCGCACAATTTTTCTACCGGACATACTTTGCTGCATCCTGCTCCCATAATATTAGAAGAAAAAATAGTATGTGCAGAACCTTTAAGGTTATCGGTAGTGATTTGTCTGATGAATTTTGGTACGTTGATGGATGTTGGACACGACTTCATACAAGGCGGGTCGTAACAAAACAAACAACGGTTAGCTTCCACCACAGCTGCATCTTTGGTTTCAAAAGGCGGGTGGATATCGGTGAAGTTTTCCTGATATTCTGCTGGGGTTAATCTATTATTTTTTATGCTCATATTATGGTTGGTTTTATACGTAATTAATTTTAAGGTGCTGTAATTTCCCCGTAGGTTTCTGGTCTTCTGTCTCGGTAGAATTGCCATTTGCTTCTGATTTGTTCTATTAAATCCAAATCGAATTCGGCTACCAAGAGTTCATCTTTATCTTCGGAAGCACAAGCAAAAATTTCACCTAACGGATTGACAAAATAGGATGTGCCGTAAAAGCGTCCTAGATTCCATGGTTTCTCTATGCCTACTCTATTGATGCAACCCATGAAATAACCATTAGCTACCGCATGTGCTGGTTGTTCCAATTTCCATAAGTTTTGGGATTGCCCAACTGTGGTGGCAGACGGATTGTATACTATTTCGGCTCCGTTTAATCCAAGACATCTTGCTCCATCAGGAAAATGACGGTCATAGCAAATGTAAACACCCACTTTAGCATATTTGGTTTGAAAAACAGGATAGCCTAAGTTGCCGGGCTTGAAAAAGAATTTCTCCCAAAAACCACCAGTTTGAGGGATATGATTTTTTCTGTATTTCCCCAAGTAAGTTCCATCAGCGTCAATAACGGCTGCGGTATTGTATAAAACCCCTGCTTGATCTTTT
>CANJDA010000057.1 GCA_947472705.1 Flavobacteriaceae bacterium | reverse complement strand
CAACAGGCGTTGTACTTAAAGTAAATCCAGTAGCTTTAATAGTACTTGTTCCTCCAACACAAATTGGATTTGGAGTAGCTGTTACTCCTAATTGAACATTAACAGTTATAATAGCTGAACCCGACACAACTTTGGTGCAAGAAGCTGGAGCAGCTGAGATAACATTTACTAATGAATATGTTGTATCATTAGATATTGCCGGAGTAGTCAAAGAAGCATTTCCTAATGCATCCAAAACAATAGTTTGATTAGCGCCACCATTAATTTTATAAGTAACAGTTGAATTGGGAGTACCCGTAAATGTAATCACTGTAGTTGACCCAGAACAAATAGTAGCAGTTCCAGAAATCGATGCCGTTGGCAAAGGGTTAACGGTTATGGTTACATTATTACTAATGGTCGCACATGATCCAATAGTTGAAGTGACGGTATAAGTAGTCGTGGTTGTAGGAGTCACTATTGGACTCGCAATGTTAGGTGTTGTTAAAGTAGGATCAGCAGGAGAAGCAGTCCAAGAATATGAAGCTGAGCTTCCTGCAGCATTTAGTGTTATTGCAGTCCCAGAACAAATAGTTGTATTGTTGCCAGTAACCGAAATAGTTATTGCGGGACCAACTACTACATTTGTCAATGTAGCTGTAGCTGGCGTTGGCAAAGCACTATCTGTAACAGAAACGGCATAAACTCCAGGCTGCAAATTGGTAAAAACACCTGTACCGTTTGTAATGTTTGTTGGTCCAGGTCCAGTAATAGTGTAGCTAACGTAAGGTGGCGTTCCTCCAAAAGCTGTAGCTGTAACAGAACCATTATTTCCAACAGTACAATTTGCATTAGTAACACTATAAGATATTGTTAAATCATCCGTTAACATAAAGTCATCAACGGCAAAATCATTACCAGTTGTACTTGTAGTAGCATTTTTTAAATCTAAAGTAACGGTAGTTGCTGTAGCTGTAAATGAATAAATTACTTGTCTCCATCCTAACGCTGGTAATGGCGCTAATGCTGTTCCACTAAGTAAAACAGGAGCTGTTGCTCCAGTTGGTGCTGATGTAAAAGCTATATTGGCAGACGTAGCTGCTGTTGTAACCTGAGTTGAAATTGATTTTATCCAATAACTGAAATAGTATGTAGTTCCAATAGTTAATCCAGTAATCCCTGTTCCTGTACTACCTGCTTTCCAAAAGGAAGAATTAGCTGTTGTAGTTCCATCAAAAAGAAGCATGTTTCCATTACCAGTTGTATGATCACCTTCTGAAATAAAAATAGAAGTATTAACTAATTTTGGATTGGTTGCTACTGTAAATTTACCTTGCGTAGTAGTACCGTAAGAAGCTGGAGCCAAATAAGCATATCCTGCTCCATTAGTAAGAAAACCCGTTCCGCTTCCACCTGTCTCAAAATCACCATTAGTTAATAAATTTTGAGAAAATATAGGGTTTATTAGTAGTATATTCAAAAGAATATACAAATAATACTTTTTAATCATAGCTTTTTTTGGTTTATATGGGAGCGAAATATACAGCTTTTTAAGAAATAATTAACCCAAAAGTCCAATTTATTTTAAATATTAATTTATGCGGATTGAGTTTAAATATTATTATTTATCTTTGCTCACTTATTTTAAAAACCCAATTAATTCTATTATTTTAATGATAAATAACGAAGATATTCAAGATGATTTAGGAAATAATCACATTGCCACTAGTGCCCAAAACCCTTTAAGAAAAGATGCTTTTGACCTTGGTGATGATGAAAAAATAAACTCCATAAAAAAAGATGTAGAAAACATACTTAAAACATTGGGGTTAGATTTAACAGATGATAGTTTAAAAGATACCCCCAACCGAGTGGCTAAGATGTTTGTGAAAGAAATTTTTGGAGGATTAAATCCTAATAAAAAACCAAGTTCATCAACCTTTGCTAATCATTATAAATATGGTGAAATGTTGGTAGAGAAAAACATTACTCTTTACTCTACTTGCGAACACCATCTGCTTCCAATAGTAGGCAAGGCACATGTAGCCTATATTTCAAAAGGAACCGTAGTAGGGCTTTCAAAAATGAACCGAATTGTTGATTATTATGCCAAGCGACCACAAGTACAAGAGCGATTGACCATGCAAATTGTACAAGAACTACAAAGAGTTTTGGGAACAGAAGATGTTGCCTGTATTATTGATGCCAAACACCTGTGTGTGAATTCTAGAGGAATTCGCGATAATGAAAGTAGTACAGTAACTTCTGAATTTGGAGGAAAATTTAAAGAAGAAAAAACGCGTAGTGAATTTTTGGCTTATGTTCGATTAGAAACCAATTTTTAATAGCACCGATTGCAGCTGGCTACCCCCGAGACTTCGGGGTAGCGCGGAAAGCGGGAAAAAGCTCCAAACAAAATGCAACTTTATAAAAATAATACCCTTAAAATACACAATTCCCTTTCGGGAGAAAAAGAAGTTTTTAATACCATACACGAAGGCACTATAGGCATGTATGTATGTGGACCAACCGTATACAGCAATGTGCACTTGGGCAATGTGCGAACGTTCATGTCGTTTGATATGATTTACAGGTACTTGCTGCACTTGGGATATAAAGTGCGTTATGTGCGAAATATTACCGATGCTGGTCACTTAACAGATGATGGTGATGTTGAAAATGATCGATTTGTAAAACAATCTCGATTAGAAAAATTAGAACCTATGGAGGTGGTACAAAAGTACACTGTTGACTTTCATAAAGTCTTGGATTTGTTTAATTTTCTTCCACCAAATATTGAACCAACAGCAACAGGACATATCCTTGAACAAATTGAACTTACTCAAAAATTAATTAGCGAAGGATTTGCCTATGAGAGCCAGGGTTCTGTTTATTTTGATGTACTCGAATACAACAAAAAAGGGTTAAATTATGGGGAGTTAAACAACAGGAATGTTGACGAATTATTGGCAAACACTCGTGATTTAGACGGTCAGAATGAGAAAAAAAATCCACAAGATTTTGCCTTATGGAAAAAAGCTTCTCCGGCCCATATTATGAGGTGGAACTCTCCTTGGGGTGAAGGTTTTCCGGGTTGGCATTTAGAGTGTACTGCTATGAGTACTAAATATCTTGGTGAAAACTTTGATATACATGGTGGTGGAATGGATTTGAAATTCCCGCATCATGAATGTGAAATTGCACAAGGTAAAGCCTGCAATGGAGCTTCGCCTGTAAATTATTGGATGCATACCAATATGCTTACCATGAACGGGCAACGTATGAGTAAATCTACTGGGAATTACATACTTCCCATTGAATTGATTGAAGGTGGAAATGATTTTTTTGAAAAAGCGTTTCATCCTAATATTGTTCGTTTTTGTTTTATGCAAGCGCATTATCGCAGTGTTTTAGACATTTCTAACGAAGCAATGGTAGCAAGCGAAAAAGGGTATAATCGTTTGATGGACAGTTTGGATGTTTTGAAAGATTTAAAGCCTAGTAACACTTCAACTATAGACATACCTATTTGGAAACAAAATTGTTATGACGCCATGAGCGATGATTTCAATACTCCTATTTTGATTGCTAACTTATTTGAAGGAATCAAATTTGTGAATTTGGTTAATGATGGAAAAGAAACTTTAACGCAACAAGACATACAACTACTTTCAGAAACATTAAACACCTTCACTTTTGACATCATCGGAATTAAAGATGAGAAAGTAGCGGCAAATAACTCTGACAAATTAGAAGGCGTTGTTGAGATGCTAATTCAAATGCGATTGGAAGCTCGTGCCAACAAAAACTTTACACTTTCTGATCAAATTCGCGACCAATTATTAGGTCTAGGTATTCAATTAAAAGACGGTAAAGAAGGAACAACTTTCACTATTTAATTTATTTTAAAAACGAATTATGCTAAAGAAAATTGTCATAGCGCCATTCCTTTTCTTAATTCGATTTTATCAGGTTGCTATTTCTCCCTTCACTCCTGCCAATTGCCGGTTTGAACCTAGTTGTTCATCCTATTTCGCTGAAGCCTTAAAAACTCATGGGCTTTTTTATGGAACATATTTAGGTATGAAACGAATTTTGAGTTGTCATCCTTGGGGAAAAAGCGGTTATGATCCTGTTCCCGAAAAAAAGTGTCATCATAAATAAAATCTAACGCGATTCTTGTTTTACATTATATATTTATAAATTTGGAATATTAAAACCCTTAATCATGATTTGGAATCCCTCAGAAGGAATTGAATTAGGCTCATTCACTATACGCTTTTACAGCTTAATGTTTGTAATTGCATTTGGTCTAGGTTGGTATATTATGAAGCAAATTTATGATAGAGAAAAAGTTCCAATTGACAAATTAGACACTCTATTTATTTGGACTGTAATTGCTACTTTACTCGGAGCTCGATTAGGACATGTGTTTTTTTATGACTGGGAATATTTTCGCAATCATCTTTCCGAAATCTTATTACCTTTCAAATTTGAAAACGGAATTGAGTTTACTGGATTTCGTGGTTTAGCAAGTCATGGAGCCGCTATTGCTATTATAATTGCTACCTATTTTTATGCTAAAAATGTGGTAAAAAAACCAATGCTATGGGTTTTAGATAGAGTAGTAATTCCAGTTGCTTCTGGTGCCATCTTTGTTAGAATAGGGAATTTCTTCAATTCTGAAATTGTTGGAAAAACTACAGATTCGCCTTTTGGCATTAAGTTCATAAGAGATTATTATTCACCAAATCAAGCGGTAAATGACACTAAAATAAATAATGTAAACGATGCTTATCATGCCATAGTGACCAATCCTCAATTTGCTTCCTTGTTAGAAAAAGTCCCAGCTAAGCATCCAGCTCAATTATACGAAGCCTTTGCTTATATTTTTGTTTTCTTCATTCTTTTCTTTTTATACTGGAAAACCAAAACTGCCGAAAAACAAGGATTGCTATTTGGCTATTTCTTAATCTTGCTTTGGTCAGTCCGATTTGTGGTAGAATATGTAAAAGAAAGTCAGGGTGGTATTGAAAAAGACTTTGGTTTATTAACAACAGGACAATGGCTGAGCATTCCATTTATACTGGTGGGCATCTATTACATCTTTGTAGCCGAAAAGCCTGTAGAAGATGAAATACAATTGTAATAAAAAAGTCCCGAATGTATCGGGACTTTTTTATTTATTCCGCTTTGCTCAATATAGTTCGTCCTACTGACTCGGGTCTTCTTCGTTAACTTCGGAATGTGATTTAGCATAGTTGCGCCACTTTTCAATACACTCTTTTATGTCTTGCGGTAATTCGGTATCAAAGCGCATAAACTCTTTAGTAGTTGGATGCTCAAATCCCAAAGTCTTAGCATGTAACGCTTGCCTTGGTAATGTTTTAAAACAGTTATCTATAAATTGTTTGTACTTGGTAAACGTGGTGCCTTTCAAAATAATATCACCACCATATCGGGCATCGTTAAATAACGTATGTCCAATGTATTTCATATGTACTCTTATTTGATGAGTTCTTCCTGTTTCCAGTTTACAAGAAACCAAAGTAACATATCCAAATCGTTCCAAAACTTTAAAATGCGTAATGGCATGCTTACCTACTTCACCATCAGGAAAAACAGCCATTTGCATACGGTCTTTTACATGACGTGCAATATTACCTTCTATCGTTCCTTCTTCCTCTTTTATATTGCCCCAAACAAGAGCTATATACTCTCGTTCCGAAGTTTTATCTTCAAATTGCTTGGCCAAATGCGTCATCGCCGCTTCGGTTTTGGCAACCACCAAAAGTCCCGTAGTATCTTTATCTATTCGATGTACTAAACCTGGTCTTTCGCTAGAATTCATTGGCAAATTATCAAAATGAAAGGCCAAAGCATTTACCAAAGTTCCGGTGTAATTTCCATGACCAGGATGCACCACCAATCCTGCTGGTTTATTAATAACCAACAAGGCGTCGTCTTCGTATACAATATCCAATGGAATATCTTCGGGGATGATGTGATTTTCAAAAGGCGGATGTGTCAACATAACTCTTACCACATCAAAAGGTTTTACTCTGTAATTAGATTTTACAGGAATATCATTGACCCAAATATTGCCATCTTCTGCCGCTTTTTGAATTTTATTTCGCGTGGCATTTTCAATGAGTTGCATTAAGAATTTATCCACTCGCAACAACGATTGTCCCTTTGGAGAAACAAAACGATGATGTTCAAATAATTCGTCTTCTAAATCGGGGATTTCGTTATTTTGATTCATTAATTTATGGGTGCAGTAGTAGTATCAACAGCAGTAGAATCAACCGTTTCTTCATAAGTAACTTTACCATCACCCAATACTAAGTCGATTTTTGAAGATTTCAATACTTTATCTCCAGCTTTCAATTTCTTTCCATTCATACGCATTTCCAATACCATATCTTTTCCTAAATAAGGTCTATAGGAAATCGTTCCTTGTTGCAATCCAACAGCTTCAAGAGTTGGTACCGCTTGACGATAGGTTTTCTCTACCAAATCGGGTAAAGACACCATCGTATATTTTGAAGCATTAATTTTAATATAAATTTTTCTTCCTTCTTTTACTTTGGCACCAGCTCTAGGTTCTTGCTCTACTATAGTTAGCTTAGGAAATTCGGGTCTGAAATCTACTGTATCCAAAATAATATAATTTAAATCTACAGCATCTAGTTTTTCTTCTGCTTGCTCTACACTTAATTTACTCAAATCAGGAACCGTAATTTCCTCTCCGTGATGCGTAGTATAGGTTATCCAGTGAAAAAACAAATAGGAAATAACGGCTATGATAGCCACAGCAGCCAAAACTTGGGCAAAGAAAACACGACTGGTAAGATACTTTCGTAAACTCATAAAGAAATTTAATTTGAGCAAAGATATAAAAAACATAAAGGTATTTGGTTTGAAAAAAAATGATAATTTTGTTACTGACAAATCGTACACCTAACGTAATCTACCTATGAAAAAAGTTGCCATTATTATGGGCGGTTATTCTAGCGAATACCAAATATCTCTTAAAAGCGGAAATGTAGTATACCAATTTCTAGATAAAACAATATACCAAGGCTATCGCATTCATATTTTCAAAGAAAAATGGGTATATGTTGATGACAATAACCAAGAATTTCCAATAGATAAGAATGACTTTTCCGTAATGGTAAATGGCACCAAAATCACTTTCGATGTGGTTTTTAATGCCATTCATGGCACTCCTGGTGAAGACGGTTTAATGCAAGCCTATTTTGAACTTCTAGGAATTCCACAAAGTTCTTGTGATTACTATCAAGCGGCTTTGACCTTTAATAAACGTGATTTGCTTTCGGTTTTAAAACCTTACGGCATTAAAACAGCAACTTCCTATTACTTAAACCTAGGCGATCCTATTGACCAAGATGCTATACTTAAAACAGTAGGTTTACCTTGTTTTGTAAAACCAAACAAATCGGGTTCTAGTTTTGGTATTAGTAAAGTGAAAACCAAAGACGAACTTTTATATGCCATTGCAAATGCTTATAAAGAAGATAATGAATTAATCATTGAAAGTTTCCTAGACGGAACAGAAGTTTCAGTTGGAGTAATTAATTATCAAGGAACCATTACTGTTTTGCCTATAACTGAGATTGTTTCTGAAAATGATTTCTTTGACTATGAAGCTAAATATTTGGGAAAGTCCCAAGAAATTACTCCGGCCCGAATTTCGCCTGAAATGACAGCAAAAGTTTCAGCAGTAGCTAAAAGAGCTTATGAAGTATTAAAGATGACTGGATTTTCTAGAAGTGAATTTATTATTGTTGATGGAGAACCTCATATGCTTGAAATGAATACCATTCCAGGATTGACTACTGAGAGTTTAATTCCACAACAAGCTAAAGAAGCTGGTATTTCGTTAACCGATTTATTTACAAATGCCTTAGCATTAGCATTAAAAAAACAGCTGTAAGGAATAGTAAAAAGCTGTAGTGCTTTTATTTTATTGATTTATATTACATTTGTACTTATACGAATCGTTCTTTACAAAAAATCAACTAGATGAAAGCCAAACCATTTTTAAAATCAATACTCCATATTTCGTTTTTACTATTACTGAGTATAAATACTTATGGTCAAAAAAAGTTTGTTTCATCGAGTGATGTTTTTGGGCGACGAGTATTTATAAAAAACAATGGTCAATTTGATAAAATAATACCCAATAATCCAATTGTGGATTATGTTTACTCCAAAGATGATGAGCAAGTTTTCTTTAACAAACAAGGAGTAACTTATCTTTTGCGAAAAAAATACAAACTCACCCACAGTCAGCTTGAAGCCCTAGAGCATGGGGGAAAAGTAAAACCAAAGCCATCAAAAAAAGCATTTGTTTATGTTAATTGGGAAAATTCAAATCCTAATGTTGAATTGGTGGTAAGTGAAAAACAATCTAATTATCAATCGTTTCGAGATGAAAAATACAAATCAGACTGTTATAAAAAAATCACCTATAAAAACCTATATCCCAATATAGATATTGAATATCTATTTACTGAGGAAAGAGAAAATGGGATTAAATACAATGTAATTGTTCATCCTGGGGGCAATGTAAACGATATAAAAATTAAATACTCGGGTGATGTAAACAAAATAAAGTTAAAAAATGGAAATGTTATTATTAAAACCCCTGTTTTAAATATTACAGAAATCGCTCCATCTAGCTTTCAAAATACTACAGAAATTGAATCGAGTTTTAAGCTTACTAACAATCTAATTTCTTTTAATGTAATTAATTATGATCATTCTAAAGAACTAACTATTGATCCTTGGGTAGTAAACATAGCATTCTCAACTAACAATCTGGCATTTGATGTCGATTATGATTTTTCAGGTAATCTATTTATTTTTGGAGGTACAAGCCCTTTTTTAATTTCCAAATTTTCACCAACGGGTTCTTTATTATGGACTTTTTCGGGGGATGTTCCCTCAATATCATGGAATTCCAGTCCTAATGATGATTATGCAGGGAATTTTATTGTTGATAAAGTTTCTGGCGAAACTTATATTGGTCAAGGCTTAAACGTTAATGGTACTCAAATTATTCGATTAAATACTAGTGGAATTTATGACAATTTTGTTAGCACTCCTGACCCTAATTGGTATGAATTATGGGATATGGGATACCGATGTAGTGATGGTGCAATTTTTGGATTGGGAGGTACAATTCAGAACAACACTACAGCAGGAATATTGAATACTACAACTGGAGTTATTTTTCCTCAAAATTTTTCAGGATTACCTGGTTTTGCGCAAGACGTCGTATCACATGCCATAGACCCAAACGGCGATGTGTTTGGAATTTTTGCTAGTGTTGTTGGTACACCTGTTATAAATAATACTATTTTTAAAATCAATGCTACTTTTAATGGCAATGATTGGTTAGTTCCTTCACAATATACTTCTTTTGACGAAGTTCATAACAAATCTAGTTATTCAGGAAATAATATTAACTCTAATGGATATAATGCCTTAGCTGCCAATTCTGATTACCTTTATTATTATGATGGTTACAATTTAGCCGTTTATAATAAACTTGCCGGAAATAGAATTGCTTTTACAACCATAGCTGGGCAAATACCAAAAAAACAAGGTGGAATTGCCGTTGATGAATGTAATAATATTTATGTAGGAGGAAATGGGTTTGTTAAATGTTTTAATTTTGATGGCTCTATTTTTACCTCTAACGGAAATATTCCAGTAGATGCAATTACCACTAACAAGTATATCACTGACATTAAACTAAAGTCGAATGAATTGTATGTTTGTGGTAATGGATTTGTCGGTGTTTATTCGGCAATAAATAGTTTGAGTTGTTCCAGTAATGCTGCTGTAAACGTTACACTAACAACAATTAGTACCAATAACACTACCGCTACTGCCACCGTAACTACATCGGTAACCAACCCATCAATATCCTATACTTGGCTAAATTCTAGTAATGCAATTGTAAGTCAAACTAATAATTCAAATTCATTAACTAATACTGTTCTAAATTTAACTAATGACACTTATACCGTATTAATTCAATTAAATGGGCCGTGTGGACTCTCCTCAACACAAACCTTTATAACGGGATCTACTACAACGGTTACACCAACTTTTACTCAAGTTGCCGCTATTTGTTATGGAGCTCCATTGGCAGCATTACCAACAACATCCAATAACGGAATAATAGGTACCTGGTCACCTGCATTAGATAACACCCAAACCACAACGTATACTTTTATCCCAACAGCCGGACAAAATGCAACAACTGCAACCATGCAAATTATTGTAAACCCAAATACAACACCAACATTTGCAGCCATTAATCCTATCTGTACAGGAGATTTTTTAGCCACTTTACCAACAACTTCGATTAATGGTATAAGCGGAACCTGGGCACCTACATTAGATAATACACAAATAACTACTTATACCTTTACTCCAAACAGTGGAGGGATATGTTTAACTACGTCTACAGTAACAATAACAGTAAAACCTAAAGTAATACCAACATTTACACCTGTTGATCCTATTTGTTTTGGTGAAACAGCTCCTGTATTACCAACAACATCTTTAAATCTAATCTCGGGAACTTGGCAACCGGCTACTATAAACAACACAGTATCTGGAATCTATCAGTTTTCACCAACAACTGGGCAATGTTTTATAATGCCTCCACCATTACAAGTTACTGTTTATGAAAGTTTTGATTTTAAAATAACAGGAAGTTGTATTGACAAAGACTTTATACTTGAAGTAACTCCTTTAGCAAGTTCATTCGATATTAATACTTCCAATGTTACATGGTACAACAGTAATAATACTGTGGTGACTTCAAATAGCCCTACATTTAACGTTACCGAATATCTAGCTGCCAATTCGATAATTCCACAATTACCTATTACCTTTAGTGCCATAGTTGAATTAGCTAACAATTGTAAATTAACCCATAGTATTGTAATTGATGATTTATTTTGTGGTATTCAAAAAGGAATTACACCAAATGGTGATGAATTGAATGACTTTTTTGATTTACAGTTATTAGATGTAAAAAAATTATCTATCTTTAATAGATACGGAATGAAGGTGTATTCACAACTTAATTATACCAAACAATGGAAAGGACAAAGTGATTCTGGTAAAGAATTACCCGATGGTACTTATTATTATGTAATTGAATTTAATACTAACGAAAAAGAGGTTACAGGTTGGATCTACATCAACAGAAAACAGTAATTGGACGTTTTTATTTAACAAAATATGAAAAGAAAAGCAGTATTTCCAGGTTCGTTTGACCCCATAACTTTAGGTCATTATGATATAATAAAAAGAGGCATTTCACTATTTGATGAAGTGGTGGTAGCTATTGGTATCAATGCTGATAAAAAATACATGTTTACTTTAGAAGACCGAAAAAAATTCATTGAAGACGCTTTCAAAGACGAGCCAAAAGTATCTGTGATAACCTATGAAGGGCTAACCATTGATTTGTGCCGAAAACTAGATGCCCAATTTATTCTTAGAGGCTTACGCAACCCAGCCGATTTTGAATTCGAAAAAGCTATCGCTCATACCAACAGAAAATTATCCCAAAT
>CANJDA010000056.1 GCA_947472705.1 Flavobacteriaceae bacterium | reverse complement strand
CTTTTTTATTTTAAGACTTAGCACTTTACTAACTTTGCCAAAACATTTTTTTGGAAAGTTATAATCAAAAAATTATTTTAGAAAATTCCAATATCACGCTTTATATTAAGCGAGAAGATCAAATTCATCCATATGTTTCTGGAAATAAATTCAGAAAATTAAAGTACAATTTAGTACAAGCACAAAAAGAGAATAAAGATACTTTGTTGACTTTTGGTGGCGCTTTTTCCAATCATATTTTAGCAGTAGCTGCTGCAGGAAAAGAGTATGGTTTTAAAACGATTGGGATTATTAGAGGTGAAGAATTAGAGGATAAAATTTCAGAAAACCCAACACTCAAAAAGGCACAAGAATTTGGAATGTTTTTTAACTTTATATCAAGGGAAGACTATAGAAATAAAAGCAGTGTTGTATTTACAGAAAAACTAAAAGAAAAGTTTGGCGATTTTTATTTATTACCCGAAGGAGGAACCAATGATTTAGCAGTTAAAGGATGTGAGGAAATTTTAACAGAAAACGATAAAGAATTTGATTATATATGTTGTGCTGTAGGAACTGGAGGTACGATTTCTGGAATTATAAATTGCTCAAGAGACAATCAAAAAGTTTTAGGTTTTCCAGTGTTAAAAAATGATTTTTTACCTGAAGATATTTGTAGATTTGCTAAAAATACGAATTGGGAATTAGTTTCTAATTTTCATTTTGGAAGCTACGGAAAAGTGACCAATGAATTAATTGATTTTATTAATAGATTTTATCAAAATCATGAAATTCCACTAGACCCCATTTATACAGGAAAAATGGTATATGGTGTTTTAGATTTAATCGAAAATAAATGGTTTCCTGAGCAGGCTAAAATTCTAATGATTCATACAGGAGGATTGCAAGGTATTGCTGGAATGAATAAGTTGTTAAAACAAAAAAATCAAACAGAAATAATTACACATGATTAATAAATTCATCTTACTATTGCTTGCTTTTTTTATTGTTTCTTGTGGCAGTAGTCAATCAGTAGTTAGAACTACTAAGGCCGATTCGATAAAAAATGAAGAGCCTCTTGCACAAAGAGTAAAAAAACCTATTTACAGGCCTACAGGAATTAAAAAACCTGAAGTAATCGACAAAACCACAACTCCTCAAAACAACAATGAAAAGGAGGATACTAATACATCAGTTGTATTAGAAGCTACTACAAGAGTAAAAGTAACTACTCCAATGGTATTAGCATATGTTGAAAAATACAAAAGTGTGGCCAAAGAAAATATGGTTAATACAGGTATTCCTGCTAGTATTACTTTAGGACAAGCCATATTAGAATCGGGTGCAGGTTCAGGTCCATTAAGTGTACAGGCTAATAATCATTTTGGAATCAAATGTCATAAAGAATGGACCGGTCCAAGCATAAGTTACACTGATGATGAAGAAAACGAATGTTTCAGAAAGTATGATGATCCTAGAGATTCCTTTCGGGATCATTCCTATTTTTTGACAAGTAGACCGAGATATGAACCTCTTTTTCAATTAGAAAAAGACGATTATAAAGAATGGGCTAAGGGTCTAAAATTGGCTGGATATGCTACTGATCCTAAATATCCAGACAAATTAATTGCTATTATTGAGCGGTTTCAATTGAATCGATATGATGCCGAGGTTCTAGGGAAAGAGTTTGTTTCAACTACAATTTCTAAACAAGACATAGTTTATAATGACGATACTTTAAAATATACAGTATCAAAAGGAGATACGCTTTATTCTATTTCAAAAAAATTCAATATTTCGATTGAGAAATTAAAGAAGAAAAATAATCTACAAGATAATACACTGTCATTAGGGCAAACCATTATCATTAAATAAAAAATTTATTTCAATAAACATGTTATATCAAAGAAGCAGTCAATTATTTGCCGATGCTGAAAAAGTTATTCCAGGTGGTGTAAATTCTCCTGTTAGAGCATTCAAAGGAGTAGGAGGGACACCAATTTTTGCTAAGAGTGCCAAAGGCGCTTATTTGTATGATGAAGACGGAAATCGATTAATTGATTATATTAATTCATGGGGACCAATGATTCTTGGACACGCATTTCCTCCAGTAGTAGATGCAGTTATTGAAAAAGCTAAGAATGGTACTTCCTTTGGTATGCCAACAGAGATTGAAACCAAAATTGCACAGTTGGCTATTTCTATGGTGCCAAATATCGATAAAATTCGATTTGTAAATTCGGGAACCGAAGCCTGCATGAGTGCCATTCGATTAGCAAGAGGATATACTAAAAGAGATAAAATCATAAAATTTGCTGGATGCTATCATGGTCACTCGGACTCCTTTTTGATACAGGCGGGTAGCGGGGCTAGTACTTTTGGCACACCAAATAGTCCTGGAGTTACACAAGGAACTGCAAAAGATACGCTTTTAGCCAACTATAACGATTTGGAAAATGTAAAGGCATTATTTGAAGCTAATAAAAATGAAATTGCTGCCATTATCATTGAGCCAGTTGCAGGAAATATGGGTTGTGTTCCTCCAAGTGATGGATTTTTACAATCATTACGTCAATTATGTGATGAACACAATACGTTGTTTATTTTTGATGAAGTAATGACAGGTTTTAGATTGGCTAAAGGTGGTGCACAAGAGTTATATAATGTTAAAGCGGATATAGTTTGTTTTGGAAAAGTTATTGGTGGCGGATTACCCGTTGGTGCTTTTGCTGCAAGAAATGAGATTATGAATTATTTAGCGCCACTTGGCCCAGTATATCAAGCAGGTACATTGTCTGGAAATCCTTTAGCAATGGCCGCTGGTTTGGCTATGTTAGAAACATTAAATAATAATCCAGAGATTTTCAATCACTTAGAAGAAAAAACACTTTATTTACACAAAGGAATTCAGAAAGTATTAACGAATAATAATATTTTGTTTACTATAAATAGAGTTGGTTCTATGATTTCCGTTCATTTTGATGCCAATCCTGTAGTTGATTTTCAAACTGCAAAAAATGGCGATAATGAAATTTTTAAGAAATTCTTTCACGGTTTGTTAAACGAAGGAATATATATAGCCCCTTCAGCTTATGAAACTTGGTTTATCTGTGATGTCTTAACTTATGAAGATTTGGATTTTACAATTAATGCTATTAATAAAGTAGCCAAAACACTTTAAATAAAAAAACCCGCAATAAGCGGGTTTTTTTATTTAAAAGTAGAAAATCTTAATTAACTAATCTATTGAATAATTCTTTATTTTTTTCTAATTTATCTGTTTGTGTAGCATCTAGAGTAGCTCTTATTTTTGCTTCAACAGCACTTGCTAAAGCTTTCTTTCTTTCAACTGATAAATTTTTATCTTCAAGAGTAGTATACTTTAATTCAAAAAGCCTTAAGAAGTTGTCACTCATTGTTTTGTCTAATTTTAAAAAAGTAGCTAATTCAGTAGCGTCTTTTTGAGCTAATTCGTGAGAGCGTGTACTTTTTTTGTCTTGTGCGTTTGCATTTATAGAAAATGCTAACAATAATGTTAAAGCAGCAATTAATTTTTTCATTTTGATATCGTTTTTAGTTGAAATAAGTTCCTCAAAACTAAGGTCTTTTTATTTCTTTTCAAAATTTATTTTTAAATAATTACTTTTTTAATGGTTCAGAATCCTTTTCCATCATTTTTGCTTTCTTTTTTTCCATCATTTTTTCTCTCATATTGGCTCTTCTTTCATCACGCATTTTCTCCCATTTAGTATATTGTTCAGGAGTTAAGATTTTTTTCATTTCAGCACTTGCCTCAGCTTGTTCTTTTTCCATTTGAGCTTTCATTTCCCCTCTTTTTTGCTCATTTTGAGTTTTTAGTTGCTTCATTTCGTCTCTTTTGGCTTCTTTTTTTTCAACTTCTTTAGCAACAAGAACTTTCATGTCTTTTACTTGCTTTTCATTTAAATCCAAATCTTTAGCCATTCTTTTTACCTGAAGCTCAACTTTTTGTTCGGTAGTTAAATTCTCAAAATCACCTTTTTTGGCTTGTTTTTCTTGTGCTAATGTTGTTATTCCAACAAACATTACAACTGCTAAAAATACTTTTTTCATTTTATAGTTTTTAAAAATTATGTTGCAATATGACAAAGATGTTTTTAAAAGGTTTAATCATTAACAAAATTTTATTAATAAGACATCTTAAAATGCTTCGTTAATTCAATACCACTGTTTTAGTATCCCCATCAACTACTACTTTGGTTAGCCCATGTTTAGCTAAGCCTTTCATGGCCGCATCCCATTTTTTTCCGCTTAAGGCTGATTTGTCTTTTAATTGTGCCAAAGATTGATTATTTTCTGTTTTCAATAAACTTATAATAAATTTTTCGTCTTCTGTTAAATCAAATTGTTTTTTTTCTGGTCTCATTTGCGGGAAGAAGAGTACTTCCTGAATAGAAGCATTATTAGTTAAGAACATAATCAATCTGTCCATACCAATTCCTAAGCCAGATGTCGGAGGCATTCCATATTCTAAAGCTCTTAAGAAATCATTATCAATAAACTGTGTAGCTTCATCATCACCTCGCTCAGCCAGTTTTAATTGTGCTTCAAAACGTTCTCTTTGGTCTATAGGATCGTTTAATTCTGAATAGGCATTGGCTACTTCCTTCCCACAAACCATCAGTTCAAAACGCTCCGTTAATTCTGGATTGTCCCGGTGTTCTTTACATAACGGCGACATTTCTTTAGGATAATCAGTAATGAAGGTTGGTTGGATGAAATTGCCCTCACATTTGGCTCCAAAAATCTCATCGATTAATTTGCCTTTTCCCATAGTTTCATCCACTTCAATGTTCATTCCTTTGGCTGCGGAAAATAATTCAGCTTCACTTTTACCAGATATGTCAAAGCCAGTAAATTGCTTAATAGCATCGGTCATAGTAACTCTGGTATATGGCGCTTTGAAATTTACTTTATGTTCACCAAAAGTCGCCTCTGTCGTTCCATTTACTTCTTTTGCACAATGTTCCAAAAGGTTTTCAGTAAATTTCATCATCCAGTTATAGTCTTTATAAGCTACATAAATTTCCATCGCTGTAAATTCAGGATTATGCGTTCGGTCCATGCCTTCGTTTCGGAAGTTTTTTGAAAACTCATATACCCCGTCAAAGCCACCCACGATTAATCTTTTCAAATACAATTCGTTGGCAATTCTCATGTATAAAGGAATATCCAAACTATTATGATGGGTAATAAATGGTCGAGCGGCTGCTCCACCAGCTATCGATTGTAATACTGGAGTTTCTACTTCCATATATCCTGCAGCGTTGAAAAAAGTACGCATTGCAGTGAATAATTTAGTTCTTTTGATGAACACTTCTTTCACATGTGGATTTACAACTAAATCTACATAGCGCATTCTATATCGTAATTCGGCATCATTAAAAGCATCATGTACTTTTCCGTAATCATCTACCTTTGGTAATGGCAGCGGACGTAATGTTTTGCTTAAGAAAGTAAACGAATTTACTCGTATTGATTTTTCACCTACTTTAGTCAAAAACATTTCGCCTTCTACTCCTATAAAATCACCTAAATCGGTAAGTTTTCTGAACACTTGAGTGTATAAGGTCTTGTCTTCACCTGGGCAAAGTACATCGCGGTTGAAATACAATTGAATTCTACCTTCACTATCTTGCAACTCCACAAAAGCAGCTTTTCCCATATCACGATCGCTCATGATTCTTCCTGCCAAAATCACCTTTTTGCCTTCTTCAAAATTCTCCCTTACCTGCTTTGAAGTATGATTTACAGGGAATAAATTCGCAGGATAAGGGTTAATTCCTAATTCGCGTAAAGCGTTCAGTTTTTCTCTTCTGATGATTTCTTGTTCCGAAAGTTGCATAACAATGATTTTAAGCGGGCAAAGATAACGATAATTTAAAAATTTTTCTCTTTGGAATTTTGAAAATGATTTTAGTTTTTTGAGCGATTGGTTTGTGCTTAATTTGTTTTCTGTATTCCCGCTTTCCGCGTTACACGGTAACTGCTACAATCGGGGCTAAATGAAAAACTATTTGTGTACTTTTGTGAAAACTTTTTTAAAGTCGTGACTCAAAACAAAATTATCCAATTACAAGACTTAGGAACAAAAGATTACAAGGCGACTTGGGATTATCAAGAAGAACTCTTTAAGGGAATCGTTGATATTAAATTAGAAAAACGAAATCAACTTGATTTGATTACACCTAATTATTTTCTTTTTGTAGAGCATCCACATGTTTATACTCTTGGGAAAAGTGGTGATATGTCAAATCTTTTGCTTTCAGAAAAACAATTAGAAAACAAGGGGGCTACATTTTATAAAATCAATAGAGGAGGAGATATTACCTATCATGGTCCAGGGCAAATTGTGGGCTATCCCATTTTGGATTTGGAAAATTTCTTTACCGACATACACAAATACCTTAGATTTTTAGAAGAAGTCATTATTCTTACCCTAGCCGAATACAATATTAAAGGCACTCGAAGTGACGGTGAGACTGGAGTTTGGCTTGATGTGGGGACACCATTTGCTCGTAAAATTTGTGCTATGGGAGTTCGGGCTAGTAGATGGGTGACCATGCATGGTTTTGCCTTGAATATAAATGCTAATTTGGGATATTTTGATAACATCATACCGTGTGGCATCAAAGGAAAAGCAGTAACTTCATTACATGTTGAACTTGGATATACAGTAGATGAGACAGAAGTAAAGTCAAAAATCATCTACCACTTCAAAGAACTTTTTGAGGCACAATTTTAATTTAAAATTCTAGTTTTAATTGCTCTGGCAAGAGACGGAAAGACATTCGGTGGTATTTAGTTGTCCCATATTTTCTAATGGCTTCTCTATGTTCCAGTGTTGGATAGCCTTTGTTTTTTTTCCAATTATACATAGGAAATTCTTCGTGAATTTGGTTCATGTATTCGTCTCGGTATGTCTTGGCCAAAACCGATGCAGCGGCAATGCTTAAATATTTACTATCACCTTTAACAATGGTTGAAAATGGTATTTCGTTAATACTTTTAAAGCGATTTCCATCTACAATGATATAATCGGGTGTAGGGTTTAGCTTAATAATACAATCTTGCATGGCTTTTATGGAAGCATTTAAAATATTTATTTCATCAATTATTTTGGGATTTAAATGGGTTACTGAAAACGAAATTGCCATTTCTTCAATCATAGGTTTTAAATGCTCCCTTGTTTTTTCGGATAATTGTTTAGAGTCATTTAATAATTCTAAATTGAAATTTTCAGGTAAAATAACAGCTGAAGCAGTAACAGGACCAGCAAGACATCCTCTCCCAGCTTCATCTGTACCGGCTTCAAATTGATAATTAGAAAATCGCTGCTTTAGCATAATTGTTTTTTTGGATAAAAATAAAAAAAATATAGACGCAACGATTTTGCATTAATTTCATCAAGTTTCTGTATTTAGTTTAGAGTCTTTGATTTTTACATTCACAAAAATATTATTAATAACTAATATTTGTTTATTTAAGAAATAATTAAGAAGTTTGCAGACTAACTAACTCAAATAAAATTAATATGAGATCGAAGTTCAAATGGATTTTTACACTTTTAGTAGTGTTTACAATGCAGTTTTCGTTTGCACAAGAGAAAACTGTTACGGGTGTTGTTTCAGATAAAACTGGACCACTTCCGGGTGCTAATGTTATTGTTAAAGGAACAACACGTAGCGCACAAGCAGATTTTGATGGTAAATACAGCATCAAAGCTAAAACCGGAGAGGTTTTAGTGTTTTCGTTTACAGGTTACAATAATTCAAGTGTAACAATTGGAGCTGCCAATACTTACAACGTAGTACTAAATGATGGTATTAAATTGGAAGAAGTTGTTGTAGAGGGGTATAGAAATACAACCAAAGCAACCACAGTAGTAGCTCAAACTACTGTAAATGCAAAAACTATTGAAAATAGACCGAATGCATCTTTTATCCAAACATTACAAGGTCAAGTTGCAGGTTTAAATATCATGACAGGGACAGGTCAGCCAGGTGCTAAAAGTACTGTTTTGATTAGAGGAGTTGGAACTTTAAATGCGAGTACAGATCCTCTATATGTAATAGATGGAATACCTACTAATTCAGATAACTTTAGAAGTTTAAATCCAAATGACATAGAGTCGGCTACTGTATTAAAAGATGCTTCAGCTACTGCTATATATGGAAACAGAGGAACGAATGGAGTTATTGTTATTAAGACAAGAAGAGGAGGAACTGAAGATGGTAAAACTAAATACAGATATTCAGTAAGTACTGGTTTTAGTGAGTTACAGAAAGCTCATTATAATAAATCGAATTCACGTCAATTACTTACTTTGGAAAAACGTTATGGAACAGGAATTGGGACTAGTTTGACTGATCAGGAAATTGCGGATTATCCAATTAACACGAATTGGAGCGATTATTTCTTTAGAAATGCAATTTCAAAAGAACATAGTTTTAGTGTGGAAACACAAGGAAAACAATTAAGATCTTATACTTCTGTTAATTACTTAGATCAAGAGGGGATGTTGAAAGGAACAGCTTTGAAGAGATTTACTTTCAGAAATAATATAGATGGAAAATCAAATAATGACAAATTTCATTATAGTACTAACTTAGCAATTGGATTTTCTAAGAATAATGAAGCTGGTAACCTAGGTACAGGTGCGGTTAATCGTAACTATGTTTTAGGAGCCTTTACTAGTGCACCCTACATTAGCCCAGATGAATATACAACTTCAGCTGCTGTATTAGATATATATAATACTTATGGATTGTTATACACTCCTTTGTATTTAATAGATAAGATGAAAACGTTTACTAATAATACTGACGAAACAAGATTACAAGGGTCAATTGAAGTCAGTTATGAAGTATTCAAAAATACGACTTTCAGATCAAGAACTTCATCTGAAGTAGTAGAGACTCGTTTCACACAATCACAGCATCCAATTTCGTTTAATTCTTTTGTATTTCTTAATCCAGGCCAAGAGTATGGTGGTTTTGAAGATATTAATAATAGTAGAAACTTTGCATTTAGTCAATTATGGCAAGCTGAATGGGAGAAAACTTTTGCAGAGAAACATTCAGTTAGTGTTTTGTTAAACTCAGAATATAATTTTAATCAGTTACAGTCAAACAATGTTAGACAAAATGGTTTGGATCCCCTTACTTTTGTGCCAGGTGCTGGAACAGGTTATTTAGCAGATATTGCTGCTCACGATTATTATGGAGCTCGTGGTTCTGCGGGTAAATTTAAAAAGAATTTAATTTCTTATTTTGCTACTATTGATTATGATTATAATAAACGATTTGGTGCAGTAGTAACAGCAAGACGTGACGGTTCAAGTCGATTTAGCGAAGATAGAAGATGGGGTAATTTTTGGTCATTAGGAGCTAGATGGAATATTAATAATGAATCTTTTATGAAAAACAATAGTTTGTTCCAAGTTCTTAAGTTTAGAGCTTCATACGGAGCAACTGGAAATGAGAGAATTTCAGCTGGGTCTATATACAATAATCTTAATCCACCAGTTTTCTTAGACACATATGGTACTATAAGTGGAGTTTACAATAATTCAAACGGTTTAGCTTTTGGTCTTGGTAATCCTGAAGCACGTTGGGAAACTACAAAACAATTAGATTTAGGTTTAGATTTTGAAATGTTTAAAAACAGATTAAGAGGAACTATTGACTGGTATGATAGAAGAACTATAGATATTTTTGATGCGCTTCCAATATCACCAATTACGGGTCAGTTAACTGTAGACGGTAATACAACTATTGATGTTTCTAATCAAGGACTTGAGTTATCTTTGGGTTATGATTTAGTTAGAAATGATAATTTAAAATTAACATTAAGAGCTAACGGAGCTTATAATGATAACCGTGCACACAATCTTCCTGATAATGGTCAGCGTCCAGATGGAAATTATATTACAGCTAATGGTAATCAAGTTTACGAGTTTTATGTTTATCCTTATGCTGGTGTTAACCCTGTTAATGGTAATTTATTATTTGTTGCTCAAGATGGTTCATTAACAGAAAATCCTAGTCCTGATACAGATAGAAGAATTACACATAAATCTGAAATTCCAGTTTATCAAGGAAGTTTTGGATTTGATTTTGATTACAAAGGTTTCTTTGTTACATCCAACTTTACTTTTGCACAAAAAGTATGGCGTTTTGATTTTGATATGGATGGTTTATACGATCCAGGATCCATTGGTAATTTTAACGTATCAAGTGATTTGTTGAATGCATGGACACCAACAAACACTAACACCAATATTCCTGAATTAAACGCTCCTAATAAAGGTCTTGATAGTAACTCTGATAGATTTTTGAGAGACGCATCTTATGTTAGATTACGTTACTTACAGTTAGGGTATAAAGTGCCAAAAAAATTCTTAGAAAAAACATTTATGTCTAATCTTACCTTTTATTTACAAGGGGAAAATTTAAAAACTTGGACAAGATGGCAAGGATTTGATGCAGAGAGTAACCGTTCTGCTGATCAGTACCAATATCCAACTCCAAAGATTGTTTCGTTTGGTATGGACTTAAGATTTTAATTTTTAAAATAAAGAAAATATGAAAAAAATACTTTCAATACTGTCATTAGGTTGCATTCTATTTACAACTTCATGTGATGATAATTTATTAGATCCTTTTGCTCCAGGAGCATTAACTGAAGATGTTGCAATTCAAAAACCTGATGATTTGATAGCATTAATGAATACTGCTTATAGTGAATTAACACCTACTTCTGAAATAGAATTTAGTTCTGTCTTTACAGATGAAGTTGGAGTAGGATATAATAATGGTGGTCAGGGTAAAAGTGATTATTTGGCTTTCCTTTTAAATTCTGCTTCTGGAGCACCAAACGATATATGGGTAACTAATTATTCCGTTTTGGCTTACGTTAATAGAGTTATTAAGTTTTCAAGTAATTTAACTGCTGTTGATGCAACAGAACAAGAGACTATTAATAGTGCTGTAGCTCAAGCTAAAGCACTTAGAGCTTACTGTCATATTCAATTAGTTTCTTATTTTTCAACTGATCCAAAAGATAGAAATGCACTTGGAGTAATGTTGTCAAATGATGTCTATCCTTCAAATGCAATAAAAGCTAGAGAGACTAATGGTGTTATTTATGATTTTATTGATCAGGATTTGAATGATGCCGAAGCACTTTTTGATGCATTATCAACTCCTCCAAGCAATTTGTATGCTAATAAAAATTTTGTGATTGCAATGAAAGCTAGAGTTAATGCTTTACGTGGTGACTATACCAATGCTTTAACTTATGCTAATCAAGTGATTACTACCTCAGGTTTAAGTTTAGCTACTTATGGAAATTATAAAAATGTATTCCATAGTGATGATAACTCGCCAAATAGCGAGGTTATTTTTAAATTAAAGAAGTTAGTTAATCAAACAAGAACAGGAGCTTTATGGGCAAGTGTTAATGTTAGTGTAGCTGGTTCTCCTTTTTATGAGGTAGGAAGATCATTATTTAATCAGATTAATACTACTGGATTTGATACTGCAACTACTTTAGGAATTACTAGTATTAGTGGAGCAAATATTACTATACCAGGTAAT
>CANJDA010000055.1 GCA_947472705.1 Flavobacteriaceae bacterium | reverse complement strand
ATATATTTGACCGTGCTGGAAAATTAATCAAACAAATCAGTCCAACAACCGATGGTTGGGACGGAACCTATAACGGTCATTTGATGCCATCAGATGATTACTGGTTTACAGTAGATTATTTGGAAGGTATTAATAGCAAACAATTTAAAGCCCATTTCTCATTAAAAAGATAGTTAAAATGAATTTCAAAAAATTTTATTTATTAGTATTTCTTTTGGTAGCACAATTTTCGATTTCCCAAGAAGGGTTACCAATTTATTCCGATTATCTATCTGATAATTATTATTTGCTTCATCCATCAATGGCAGGAGCTGCAAATTGTGCAAAACTTAGACTTACTGCAAGACAACAATGGTTTGGACAAGCTGATGCTCCAGCATTGCAAACGTTAAGTTTTAATGGTGCAATAGGAGAAAGATCTGGTGGAGGAATTATTGTTTTTAATGATAAAAATGGTTATCACTCACAAACAGGGATGAAATTGACCTATGCGCACCATATTATGTTTTCACGCGACAATGTTGATTTAAACCAATTGTCTTTTGGAATGAGCGCTGGTTTTATTCAAAGTAATTTGGACGAAAGCACGTTTTATTACAATAATCCCGAATATGAGCCTATAGTATTAGGCACGATGCAGAAGTCGACCTATTTTAATGTCGATATAGGAGCTTCGTATAATTTTCTTGATTTCTATGTTCATGCCACGATTATAAACGCATTGCAAAGTTATAGAAGATTATACACTGAAAGTGAACCGGTAAATTTGAAAAGATTTATTTTAAATGCCGGCTATACTTTTGGCGATGCGGAACAAATTCTATGGGAACCTTCTTTTATGTTTCAGCTGGTTGCCTTAACTCAGGAGAAAACAGTTGATTTAAATATTAAAGCTTATAAAAACTTAGATTTTGGAAGATTATGGGGAGGATTGTCGTACCGAAGAAGTCTAGATGGTGCACAATATGTTTCGGGTAATGGACTTGCCGACCAAAAGTTGCAATACGTGACACCAATTGTTGGTGTAAACTTTAAAAACTATATGTTTTCATATACCTATTCACATTTAGTAGGAAATGTTAAATTTGATTCAGGTGGATTTCACCAAATAACATTAGGTATTAATTTATTCTGTAAACCAGAAAAATACCACTGTAATTGTCCAGCTATTAATTAATATACTTGTCCCGATAAATCGGGACAATTTTTTTTATGATTATAAAAGAAGTAAACGGGAAAAGTCCACAAATTCCTGCTGATTGTTTTGTGGCAGAAAATGCTACTATTGTAGGTGATGTTACTCTTGGTAATAACTGCAGTGTTTGGTTTAATGCAGTATTAAGAGGAGATGTGCATTATATTAAAATTGGGGATAAAGTGAATATTCAAGATGGGGCAATAATTCACTGTACCTATCAAAAGCACCCAACAGAAATAGGTAATAATGTTTCTATTGGTCATAATGCAATAGTACATGGCTGTAAAGTACATGATAACGTATTGATTGGAATGGGCGCAATAGTGATGGATAATTGTGTAATAGAAAGTAATTCAATTATAGCGGCTGGTGCCGTAGTAACACAAAACACTATAGTTGAATCGGGGACAATTTATGCAGGAGTTCCAGCCAAAAAAGTAAAAGATATTGACCAATCAGATTTTGCTGGTGAGATTGAACGTATTGCTAATAATTATGTGATGTACTCTGGATGGTTTAAGGGCGATTAAAGAATGCCTACAGCTTGAGTCTAGCCCCGATGGAAGTGACTACCTTGTAGTGCGAACAGCGGGAAAATGGTTTAAAAAAACTCCAAAAGTTTTGCTCCTAAAAATCTTTAGCAATTACTTCGTATCTTTTATTTAAAATATCCTTCAATACTTTTGGGTTAGAATTAGTATAAAATATAGAATTTCCAATTTTTGTAGCATTACCCAATCCTACTGTTTCATCTAGTACTTTTTTGGTTTGACGTGCCACTGCTTCTCCTGAATCAATGATTTTTATGTGAGATGGCACTATTTTTTTTATTTGTGGAATTAAGTATGGGTAATGGCTGCATCCGAGCACTAAATAATCGATATTAGCCTTAATCATGGGCTGAAGATAGGATTGGAGCAATTGGTTCATTTCTTCAGAATCAATATTCCCATCCTCAATAAGGGGTACTAATCCGTGACCGATTTGTTCTATAATTGTAGTGCCTTGAAATTTTTGTACAGTTTGATGAAAAAGCTCGCTGTTCAAAGTGCCTTGTGTGGCTAAAATACCTATCACATGTTTTTGTGAATTTAAAGCAGCTGGTTTGATCGCGGGTTCGATTCCAATAAATGGAACATCGTATTTAGCACGTAACTCTTTTATGGCGTTGGTAGTGGCTGTATTGCACGCAACTACAATAATTTTTGCGTTTTGGTTGAGTAGAAACTCTGTGTTTTTACAACTAAGGTGAATTATTTCTTCTTTTAATTTTTGACCGTACGGTGCATTTTTACTATCTGCTAGATAAATAGTATCTTCATAAGGAAGGAGTTCGTGTATTTCTTTCCAAATAGAAGTTCCTCCGATTCCTGAATCAAAAAGTCCAATGGGATTATTATTAATCATAAAACAAAAGTAAAAAATTGTATAGGAGTTACGTTTATTTTGGTTGGTATTTTTAAATTAAAACTACTTTAAAAAATTAATGTTTTTTTTAAGTCCTTCCAATTGAACCCTCTTTAAGGGAGAATTGGTAAAGACTTTTGTAAAAGTTTCTTCTGTGATTTCTTCCCAGTCTTTTTTAGTATAGGATAATAACTCGGGATAGGGATTAAATAAAGGTTCACTGTGTGCTTTTGAAAATTTATTCCACGGACAAACATCTTGACATACATCACAGCCGAACATCCAATCGTCTAGTTTGCCTTTCATTTCGATAGGAATATTATCTTGCAACTCAATAGTAAAGTATGAGATGCACTTACTTCCATCAACAACATAAGGCGTCACTATAGCTTGAGTTGGACAGGCATCGATACAGGCTGTACATGTACCGCAATGATCAGTGGTTGCATTATCATATTCTAATTCTAAATCTATAATCAATTCGGCTATAAAATAAAAAGAACCGACTTGTTGTGTTAGCAAATTACTATTCTTCCCTATCCATCCCAATCCGCTTTTTGCTGCCCAAGCTTTATCCATTACAGGAGCAAAATCAACAAAAGCCCTTCCATATACATCTCCTATTTCAGTTTTAATATGATTCAATAGTTTCTTTATTTTTTTCTTAATTACATTATGATAATCTTTACCATATGCATATTTAGAAATTTTATAGCTGTCTTTAATTTGCTCTTTAGGCGGATAATAATTGAGCAACAGTGAAATGACACTTTTTGAATCTTCTACCAATAAAGTTGGATTCAGTCTCTTATCAAAATGATCTTCCATATAAGACATTTTCCCATGATGATTTTGGTTTAACCAAAACTCAAATCGAGGTGCTTCTTCTTCTAGAAAACCGGCTTTAGAAACACCACAAGACAAAAAACCGAGGCGTTTAGCTTCGGTTTTAATTAAGTGAGTATATTTTTCTTTTTTATCTATCAAAACAAGCCTCCTTGCAAATTGGTATTAATTTTTCCTAAGTGTTTATATGCTTTCTCTGTTACTTCTCTACCGCGTGGAGTTCTAATAATGAAACCTTCTTGTATTAAAAATGGTTCGTACACTTCTTCAATTGTTTCTCCACTTTCGGAAACAGCTGTTGCCAAAGTAGACAATCCTACTGGCCCTCCTTTGAATTTATCGATAATAGTTACCAAAATTTTATTGTCCATTTCGTCTAATCCATGAGCATCAACGTGTAGTGCTTTCAATGAGAAACGAGCAATTTCAATATCTATTTTCCCGTTACCTTTAATTTGGGCAAAATCACGAACCCTACGTAACAAGGCATTTGCGATACGTGGTGTTCCTCTACTTCTACCAGCTATTTCGATAGCTGCTTCCATTGTAATAGGCATTTTTAAAATGCTAGAACTACGTTGTACAATTGTTGTTAAAAGTTCTGTATTATAATATTGTAATCGACTTTGTATCCCAAAACGAGCACGCATCGGAGCAGTTAGTAATCCTGAGCGTGTTGTAGCACCAACCAATGTAAAAGGGTTTAAGTTAATTTGTACTGTACGAGCATTTGGTCCAGATTCGATCATTATATCAATCTTGAAATCTTCCATTGCAGAATATAAATACTCTTCTACAACTGGGCTTAATCGATGAATCTCATCAATGAAGAGTACATCTCTTTCTTCCAAATTAGTGAGCAACCCTGCCAAGTCTCCTGGTTTGTCTAAAACTGGTCCAGAAGTAATCTTAATTCCAACCCCAAGTTCATTTGCTAATATATTGGCCAAAGTAGTTTTACCCAATCCTGGTGGACCATGAAAAAGTGTATGATCAAGTGCTTCATCTCTTTGATTAGCTGCTTCAACAAAAACTTTTAAATTTTCCAATACTTGCTCCTGACCTGTAAAATCATCAAAGGATAAGGGTCTTAACTTTTTTTCTAAGTCAAGCTCTTCTGGATTAAAATTGGAATTAGTCGGATTAAGATTTTCGTTCATAACACAAATATATAACAAAGTTAGCCGCAAAATAAAAATGCCTTTCTATAAGGAAAGGCATTTTTATATTTTATAAAAAGAATTAATGGTGAAGTACTTCTTCTCCTTCTTTCATTGGAACGTTTTGCGGAACGAAATCTTCATCGTGACCTGGTTTGCTATAGTCATAAGGCCATCTGTGAACGTGAGGAATTTCACCTTCCCAGTTTCCATGAATATGTTTGATAGGTGCTGTCCATTCCAATGTGTTAGATCTCCAAGGATTTTGAACTGTTTTCTTACCGTAGAATATACTACTAAAGAAATTGTATAAGAATACTAATTGGAATGCACCTCCAACAAGAGCAAATGTTGTAATAATTACATTCACATTTTGTAAATCATCAAATAATGGGAAATTGGTATTGGTGTAATATCTTCTTGGTAATCCTGCCATTCCGATAAAGTGCATTGGGAAGAAAACCCCATAAGCACATATAGCGGTTACCCAAAAGTGAACATACCCTAAATTCTTATTTAACATTCTTCCAAACATTTTAGGGAACCAGTGGTAAATACCAGCAAACATTCCGTAAAGAGCAGAAATTCCCATTACTAAGTGGAAGTGAGCTACGACAAAGTAAGTATCGTGAACGTTGATATCTAAAGTACTATCTCCTAATATAATACCTGTTAATCCACCAGTGATGAATGTAGAAACCAATCCAATAGAAAATAACATGGCAGGATTCAACTGTAAGTTACCTTTCCATAATGTAGTGATGTAGTTAAAGGCCTTAACCGCTGATGGAATTGCAATCAATAAAGTGGTAAAGGTAAATACCGAACCAAGGAACGGATTCATTCCTGAAATAAACATATGGTGACCCCATACAATCGTTGACAAGAAAGCAATTGCGATAATGGACATAATCATTGCTCTATAACCAAAGATAGGTTTACGTGAATTAGTAGCAATAACTTCTGAAGAGATGCCTAAAGCAGGTAATAATACGATATAAACCTCAGGGTGTCCTAAGAACCAGAACAAGTGCTCAAATAATACAGGGGAACCACCTTGATAATGTAAAACTTCTCCAGCGATATAAATATCTGACAAGAAGAAAGAAGTACAGAAACTTCTATCCATAATCAACATCAAAGCAGCAGATAATAATACTGGGAAAGAAATTACACCGATAATAGCTGTAATAAAGAAAGCCCAAATAGTCAAAGGCAATCTAGTCATTGACATTCCTTTTGTTCTTAAATTAATTACAGTAACTATATAGTTCAAAGAACCTAATAATGAAGCCGCAATAAATATTGCCATAGATACAAGCCACAATGTCATTCCTGTACCTGAACCCGAAATAGCTTGAGGTAGGGCACTTAACGGTGGATATATCGTCCAACCTGCTGATGCAGGTCCTGATTCAACAAATAAAGAAATAACCATGACAACACTTGATACAAAGAACAACCAATAAGAAATCATGTTTAATAATCCTGAAGCCATATCTCTTGCACCACACTGTAATGGAATCAATAAATTACTAAAGGTTCCACTCAAGGCTGCCGTTAATACAAAGAATACCATTATGGTACCGTGAATCGTAACTAAAGACAAGTAAGTTTCGTTTGTCATTACCCCACCTGGAGCCATTCTTTCTCCAAGGAAAAAGCTAAATAATTTAAAAGATTCTTCAGGCCAAGCTAATTGCATTCTGAATAGCATTGACATTCCAACCCCTATAATTCCCATTACAATACCTGTTAATAGATATTGCTTTGCAATCATTTTGTGGTCAATACTAAAAATGTATTTAGTAATGAACGTATCTTTATGGTGGTGTTCGTGTTCGTGGTCGTGACTGTGAGCTTCTGCTGACATATAGATTACTTTTAAATTTATTGTTTTATTTTGTTTCCACTTGAGCAACTACTGTAGTGTCTTTGCTTTTTGCTGAAGTTGTATCTTTTGTTGTTGTTGAGCCAGTTTCACTTGCTTTTGCTTCTGCTTCAGCAGTTTTCACAGCTTGTACAATTGTTTTTGGTGCATTTTCTTTTAACCAAGCCTTATATTCTTCTGGAGTGTCTACCACAATTTTCATTTGCATATTGTAATGTGAAGCACCACATATTTTATTACACAGTAATAAAAAGTCAAAAGTATAGGGATCTAAGGCAGGTTCTCCTGCAGCAACTAAAGCTTCACTTTTCTTAGCGCGTATTGCATTGATTTCAGAAACTTTTTCTATCATAGCTGTTTTTTCTCTCATCTCAGCTGTAGTTACCGTAGGGATGAATGAAAAATTTGTAACCATTCCAGGCACACAATTCATTTGCGCTCTAAAATGAGGCATATAGGCAGAGTGCAATACATCTTGTGAACGTATCTTAAAAATTACTCTTTTGCCTTTTGGAAGGTGTAATTCTGTAGAAGTAAAATCATCTTGTGCATTTGGATCAGCTAAATCTACCCCAAGACTATTTACGCCTTCAATATATCTAACATTAGCTTTCCCTAATACGTCATCTTCACCTGAATATCTTGCAGTCCATTTGAACTGTTGAGCATATAGTTCAATAACGATAGCATCTTTATTATCTTTTTCATTAACAAACATAATATTTGTCCATGCATATAAACCATAAAGAATTAATCCTGCTAATACAATAGCTGGAATAACACTCCATATAAATTCTAAACGATTATTATCGGCAAAATAAAGAGCTTTTTGACCTTGCTTTCCTCTGTATTTAAAAGCAAAATAATGTAATAATGCCTGAGTAATAGTTTGCACAAAAAATATTAGAACCATGGTAATTACCATAAGATTATCAAGTTCCGGTCCATGTGCAGAAGCAGAGTCTCCTATTAATGGAAATTTACTATAATTCCAAAGACAAAATATAGTAGTTAGGTAAATAAAACCTAAAAACCCAAACATTAAGTAACCATTAACTTTGTTATCGTTGTCATTTGCCACTTGCGTGGTATTCACATTTCCACCAACTTGTGTTAAGTCGAATATTTTAGTTAACTGCCATAAGGCAACGGCCAATAAAACTACAACTATAAGTACCAAAAGAGTTGTCATTTGAGATTTACTTTAAATATTAATAATGAAAATGTTTACTTTCTTCAATGAAAGGATTTCGTTTAGGAAGAAGAGGTGCTTTTGTTAAGGCACTGAATACTACAAAAATGAATAACCCTAAGAAGAATAATACTGATGCTATTTCTGGTATTCCAATGAACCATTGTTCTCCAACTGTTGCAGGCGTAATCATGTTGAAGAAATCAACATAATGTCCGAATAAAATAATGCAACCTGCCATAACGATTATCCAATAGATACGTTTGAAATCAGTATTGATTAATAATAATATTGGGATAATGAAATTCATTACAAATGCACCCCAGAATGGTATCGTGAAATGGTCAATTCTCATTTTGAAGTAAGTAACCTCTTCTGGAATATTGGCATACCAAATCAACATAAATTGAGAGAACCATAAGTATGTCCAAAACACACTAATACCAAACATGAATTTTGATAAATCGTGAATATGACTTGAATTTACATTTTCTAAATAACCTTTTGATTTTAAATAAAGAGTAACTAATTGTATTGTAGTGATCCCACTTACGAAGAAACTAGCAAATACATACCAACCAAACAAAGTACTAAACCAATGAGGGTCTAAAGACATTATCCAGTCCCATGACATAATCGATTCTGAAACGATAAAGAATACTAAAAATGCCGCAGACATTTTGAAATTCTTTTTGTAGTATGTGTTATCCGAAGCTTCGTCTTGTGCTAAACAATTTTTTCTAGATAAATAGCGGTATAGATTCCAACCTCCTAAAAATATTGCAGCTCTAATTATCCAAAATGGAAAATTTAAATATCCTGACTTGCCAGCAATCATATGATCGTAATTCGGACTTCCTTTAGTAGTAATCCCTTCTGCCATCCAAGCAAACAAATGATTGAAATGCATCCCCGATAATAATAAAATAACAAAGAAGATCAATGAGCCAGGCACTAAATAAGCAGTAATTCCCTGCATCACTCTAAATAACACTGGTGACCAACCCGCTTGAGCTACTTGTTGTATTCCATAGAATGCCAAAACACCCATAGTAATCAACATAAAGAAGATACAAGCTACATATAAAGCAGCCCACGGTTTATTTTGCAATTGGTGAAAAACATGTTCTGCATGTTCAGCTTCCTCTTTAACATCTGGCTTAGCAGCTTCGTGAGCGACTTTTGCCGCAAGACCACCTTCTTTAATTTCTTTAGCCTCTTCAGCTTTAAGAATGGTCTCAACGTCTTGAATTGATTTTGGTGTGGTTAAAAAACCATAACCAATTCCCAATACTCCAACGAGCATTAAGACGAAAGAAAAAGTTTTTAATTTACTTGAAAAGGTATACATATCTATAACAATCAGTTAATTCTACAATTATAATTTGCTTTTTAAATCAAGAACATAAGCAGCTACCATCCATCGTTCTTGTTGTGACAATTGATTCGCGTATGAACCCATTGAGTTCAATCCGTAAGTTTCAACATGGAAAATACTACCTTCTGTAATTTGTCTGTCTTTGTAATTTGGAACTCCAAGGAATTTTTGTTGTTTCACTAATTTCCCTTGCCCATCTCCTGCCGTACCATGACAAATTGCACAATAAACATCAAATAGAGCTTTTGCTTTTTCCATATCTACAGCTGTTGAGTCTAAAGGCGATTTTAAAGTAGCTTTAGCTAAATCATACCCAGCAGTTGTGTTTGGAATTTCATAAGGAATAAATCCTCTTTTAATAGAACCAACAGGTGGTAATTGACCTTCTTTCCCTTTTAAACCTGTAGGCGAGTTGAAAGCATCAGACTCTGAATAGGTTTCGTAAGCTACAGATTCATACATATTTGGCATGTATTGGTAATTCGGTTTCAATTTATCATGACATGATGAAAAGGAAACGATGATACCTAATAATACTGCTGTTTTAAGTAAACTTTTCATATCTATTATTAATGCTTATCAATTACTTTAACTTCTACTGCGCCGGTTCCTTCAAAAAATTTAACCAATTCAGCTTCATTATCTTTTACTGCAACTTCCATTAAAAAATGGTCGTCTGTAGTTCTAACATCAGGATTCTCTGCTTGTTTGAATGGCCATAATTTACTTCTCATATAAAAAGTAATTACCATTAAGTGAGCGGCAAAAAATACGGTCATCTCAAACATAACTGGAATAAATGCTGGCATGTTTTGGTAATAGGCAAAACTAGGTTTACCTCCAATATCTTGTGGCCAATCTTGAATCATAATATAATTCATCATGGTAGTGGCTACCGTCAAACCAATACATCCGTAAATAAATGCACAAATGGCTAATCTTGTCGGCGCAAGTCCCATAGCTTTATCCAATCCATGTACAGGAAATGGAGTAAAAACTTCTTCAATGTGATGATGAGCGGCTCTTGTTTTGTGAACTGCATCCATCAATACATCATCATCATTGTATATAGCGTGTATAACTTTATTACTACTCATAGCAATTATTAATGTTTATCTGAATGATTATGACCTTCTAATTCTCTTTGTCTTTTATAATTTTCTCCTGACGATTTCAAGATTGTTTTAACCTCTGCTTGAGCAACCACTGGGAAAGTTCTAGCATATAAAAGGAATAAAACAAAGAAGAAACCAATAGTACCTATAAAAATACCAATATCAATAAATGTTGGTTGGAACATTGTCCACGATGATGGAAGATAATCTCTGTGTAATGAAGTTACGATAATTACGAAACGCTCAAACCACATACCAATGTTTACAACTATTGAAATTATGAAAGAGAACATAATACTCGTTCTCAATTTTTTGAACCACATAAACTGTGGAGAGAAAACGTTGCATGTCATCATTGACCAATAAGCCCACCAATAAGGACCTGTTGCTCTGTTTAAGAAAGCGTATTGTTCATACTCTACTCCTGAATACCAAGCCACAAATAACTCGGTAATATAGGCAACACCCACAATAGACCCAGTAATCATGATTACAATGTTCATTAATTCAATATGTTGAAGAGTGATATATGCTTCAAGGTTTGATACTTTTCTCATGATGATTAGCAAAGTATTTACCATTGCAAATCCTGAGAAAACCGCTCCAGCAACGAAGTAAGGAGGGAAGATAGTTGTATGCCATCCTGGAACTACCGAAGTAGCAAAGTCAAAGGATACAATGGTGTGTACTGAAAGTACAAGTGGAGTTGCCAAACCAGCCAATACTAAAGATACTTCTTCAAATCGTTGCCAGTCTTTTGCTCTACCACTCCAACCAAAACTTAATATGGTATAGATTTTTTTTGTAAAAGGAGTAACAGCTCTATCTCTTAACATTGCAAAGTCAGGCAATAAACCAGTCCACCAAAAAACTAACGAAACTGAAAGATACGTTGAGATTGCAAATACGTCCCAAAGTAATGGTGAGTTAAAGTTTACCCATAACGACCCAAACTGATTCGGAATTGGAACAACCCAGTATGCTAACCATGGACGACCCATGTGAATAATTGGGAATAAACCTGCTTGTATTACTGAGAAGATAGTCATAGCTTCCGCAGAACGGTTAATACCCATTCTCCATCGTTGACGGAATAATAAAAGTACAGCAGAAATAAGAGTTCCAGCATGACCGATACCTACCCACCAAACGAAGTTAGTGATATCCCAAGCCCAACCTACTGTTTTATTTAATCCCCAAGATCCGATACCGGTAGATATAGTATACACTATACATCCAATTCCCCAAAGGAAAGCTATTAATGCGATAGAAAATACAGTCCACCACTGTTTATTGGCTCTTCCTTCTACTGGAGCAGCTACATCTACAGTTACATCGTGATAAGATTTATCACCTATAACTAAGGGTTTTCTAATGGGTGCTTCGTAATGAGACGACATAATCCTTTATATTGTTTCTTAATTAATTATTTTTTGATACTAGGTATTTCT
>CANJDA010000054.1 GCA_947472705.1 Flavobacteriaceae bacterium | reverse complement strand
TTTGTGAATAACTCCCATTACTTAAGATCGTTTAGGTTAACTGTTTTAGGTTTTTGTGCACCTTGTTTGTGCTCAGTACCTACAACAACATTTAAATTTCTGAAAAGTTCTGCTCCTAATTTGTTTTTAGGTAACATTCCTTTCACTGCTTTCTCTACTAGCAAAGCAGGGTTTTTTGATTGCAAAACCTTTGCAGTCAAACTTCTTTGTCCTCCTGGATAACCTGTGTGACGAATGTAAGTCTTGTCGTCAAGTTTGTTACCTGTAAGGTTGATTTTCTCTGCGTTAATAACAATTACGTTATCTCCACAGTCGACGTGAGGGGTGTAACTTGGCTTGTATTTACCTCTTAAAAGCATCGCAACTTTTGAAGCAAAACGACCTAAGTTATGACCTTCAGCATCTACAATGATCCACTCTTTTCCAGAAGTGGCCTTGGTTGTAGATTGTGTCTTGTAGCTTAATGCGTCCATAATATTTTTTTAATTAAACATTCCATCCCCAATAAAGGGGTTGCAAAAGTACAATTAATTATTATAAATGCAAATACCATTTTTTAAATATTTTGCTACTACTCAACATTTTACTTAAATTCCTTTTAATGAATGGACTTAACAAGTGAAAAATGAATTCATTTTACTGAATAATCTCAATTTTTTTATCATGATTTTGAGTTAACTTAACTTTCTAGGGAACAAAGAGGTAATTTTTTTTCTATTTTTACGCTTTAACTAAAGATAAAATGAAGTCGAAAGCCACCTTAAAACAAATCGCTAAAGAGTTAGGAGTTTCTATTTCTACAGTTTCTAAAGCATTGAATGGAAGCCCAGAAATAAGTGAGCCTACTAAGAAACTGGTTCAAGAATATGCCAAATTAAAAAATTATAAACCCAATGTCATTGGCTTAAGCCTAAAAAATAGGAGAACCAAAACCATAGGAGTAATTATCCCAAATATTTTGAATTCTTTTTTTGCCAAAGTTTTTAGTGGTATTGAGAAAGTAGCAGATGAAAAAGGGTACAAAGTAATTACTTGTATTTCTAATGAGTCTTTGGATAAAGAAGTGAATGCTTTGGAGATGTTGAGTAACGGAACCATTGATGGTTTTATTCTCTCAGTAGCTGAAGAATCCCAAAAGATGAAGAAGTTCGATCATTTTACTACAATTATTAATGAAGGAACCCCAATAGTAATGTTTGACAGAATAGCTGATGAGGTAAATTGTGATAAAGTAATTGTAGACGATTATGAATCAGCGATATATGCAACGGAACATTTAATAAAAACTGGAGCCAAAAAAATTGCATTGCTTTCCACTATTGATAATTTGAGCGTTGGTAAATTGAGAGCACAAGGGTTTTATAAAGCGCTAGAAAAAAATGGAATTAAAGTAGATGAAACGCTTGTGATTTTAACCAATGATAACGAGGAATTTAATTCAAAAATTGGCGGCTTTTTCATTAAGAACAAACCTGATGGGGTTTTTGCCTTAGACGAACACGCGTCGGTAACGGCTATGAAACTCGGAATTCAAAACGGTTACAAAATTCCACAAGATTTGCAAATTATTGGTTTTGCTGATGGGGTATGGTCAAGAAGGATGACACCAAGTATGTCAACGGTAAGTCAGCATGGCCCTGAAATAGGTGAAGTTGCAGCACAATTATTAATTGACAAATTAGAAAGTGCCGAGGAAACCTTTACATTTTCTACAACTACTATCAAAACGGAATTGCGACAAAGGGATTCTACCAAAAAGCTGTAAAAGCCTTTATAATGGTTAATAAATTAAAATGTTTACGTTTTGTCAACCTTTCTTAGTTGCTTAATATTACAATTTAAAAATACATTTGATAAATCTTATAAATAATGAAAAAAACAGTACTGACATCATTATTTCTTTTTATAATAAACCTTGTTATAGGTCAGGACAATGTTGCCGTTTTTGATGCGGCTAGAAAGGGGACCTTAGCAGAAGCAAACCAACTTTTGAGAGAAAACCCAAATGTTTTTAAAATAGTAAATACTGAGGGCTTTTCACCTTTAACATTGGCCTGTTACAGAAACAATAATGAGGTGGCTAAATTGTTGATAGAGACAGGTTGCGACATCAATCAAAAAAGCAGCATGGGAACACCTTTAATGGCTTCTGTTGTAAAAGGGAATAACGAAATGATTCAGTTTTTGGCACTTAAAAATGCAAATGTAAACCTAACGGATGACAACGGAACAACAGCTTTAATGTATGCTGTGATGTTTAAAAATAAAGAAGCTGTTATGTTGTTGCTACAAAAGAAAGCAGATAAAAAGCTGAAAGACAATAAAGGAAAGACAGCCTTTGAATATGCTGTGTTTTCAGGTAATGAAGAAATTATTAATCTTTTAAAGTAAATAGTTATGAAAAAAATTACACTATTAATTTTGCTTCCTATACTGGGTTTTTCTCAGTCAAAAGTTACTAATCCAGTTTCTGTAACAGGAGCAAGTGCCACCATTTTGCTTAATAATGATACACAAATGGCAACCTTAACGTTAGTTGGTGCATCAGACAGGTGGATGGCGTGTCAATTTGGGTCGTTTTCAGGAGGAATGGAAGCAGGTTCAGATGTTGTATATTATAATGGCACCACTTTGGTAGATGCTACTCATAATGGCATAGGAAGTGCACCTTCAGCGGATACCCAGAATAATTGGACAGTTACTTCAAATACAGTTACGTCTGGTGTAAGAACTTTGGTAGCTACCCGAGTTTTTAATTCTCCTGATTCAGCTGATTTTGATTTTGATTATTTTGCTAGTACTATTGGTATAGCGGTTGCTCATAGTGCTAGTGCATCTTTTAGTTTAGCCTATCACGGTGCAGGAAATAGAATCGTAGATACTAGTGTGCCTTTTAATAATCTTGGCAGAGAAGATTTTTCGCTTGAAGCCTCTTCAATTTATCCAAATCCGGCAAAAGGCAATTTTTTAATCCGTACTAGAACAACCTTGAAACAAATAACTATTTACACAGTAACAGGTGATTTTGTTAAAAATATAAAAGTAGAAAACGATAATGAAAGTCGAGTTAATGTTGAAGGTTTATCAACCGGAGTTTACTTAATTGAGTTACAAAATGATTCGCAAAAAGCTTGGAAAAAAGTAATTATTGAATGATATAAATTCAGATAAATTAAATAAAAAGGCAACATAATATTGCCTTTTTATTTTTAATGAGCTTCTAGCCAATCTTTACCTAAACCTAATTCAACTTCTAAAGGAACTGCCATGATAAAGGCGTTTTCCATCTCGTGTTTGATCATTGGTTTTATTTTTTCTATTTCTGAGTTGTGTACATCAAAAACAAGTTCGTCATGTACTTGCAACAACATTTTTGATTGCCAATTTTCCGAAGTTAGCTTTTTATGGATGTTTATCATCGCAATTTTGATAATATCAGCAGCACTACCTTGAATTGGAGCATTAACGGCATTTCGTTCAGCACCTCCGCGTACAATTGCATTGGCAGAATTGATGTCTTTCAAATAACGGCGTCTTCCTAAAACAGTTTGTACATAGCCATTTTCTCTGGCAAAATCAACTTGGTCTGACATATACGATTTCAGTTTCGGATAGGTTTTGTAATAAGCATCAATCAAAGCGGCACTTTCGGAACGGGATAATGAAGTTTGATTGCTTAATCCAAAAGCCGAAACCCCATAAATAATTCCAAAGTTGACCGTTTTAGCATTGCTACGTTGTTCTTTGGTAACTTCTTCCAAAGGAACGTTAAAGACTTTTGCAGCCGTACTTCGATGAATATCTTCATTGTTTTGGAAGGCTTTTATCATATTCTCTTCACCCGATAAAGCAGCAATGATTCTTAATTCTATCTGAGAATAATCGGCAGAAAGTAAAGTGTAATTTTCATCTCGAGCAACAAAAGCTTTTCTAATTAATCGTCCACGTTCGGTACGAATAGGTATGTTCTGCAAGTTGGGATTGTTGGAACTCAAACGACCTGTAGCTGCAACAGTTTGCATATAATCGGTATGTACGCGTTGTGTTTTAGCATCTACTTGATTGGGTAGGGCATCAATATAAGTGCTTTGGAGTTTCACCATTTGACGCCAATCCAAAATGTCTCTAACGATTTGATGCTCATTAGCCAAATAACTCAGCACTTCTTCACCAGTAGCATACTGACCAGTTTTGGTTTTCTTTTGTTTGGCACCACCAATTTTTAATTTGTCAAATAAAATGTCACCGAGTTGTTTTGGAGAAGCTAAATTGAATTTCTCTCCAGCAGTTTCATATATTTTTTGTTCAAACAAATTGATTTCTTTTTGCATATCTACTGACATCGCTTTTAGAAAATCAACATCTAATCGTATACCTTCCGTTTCCATAGCTGCTAATACTGGAATCAACGGAATTTCAATTTCGTCAAAAAGTTTTTTGGTTTCAGCCTTTTCCAAAATGGGACTAAACACTTCTTTCAATTGCAACGTAATATCGGCATCCTCAGCAGCGTATTCTTTAATATCTTCCAAAGGAACTTCGCGCATTGATAATTGACCTTTACCTTTTTTGCCAATTAAAGTTTCAATAGATTTTGGAGAATATTTCAAATAGGTTTCACTCAAAACATCCATATTGTGGCGCATGTCCGGATTGATAAGGTAATGCGCTATCATGGTGTCGAATAATTTTCCTTTTACGGTAACGCCATAATTCGATAATATCTTTAAATCGTATTTGATATTCTGACCAATTTTTTCAATGCTTTCACTTTCAAAGAAAGGTTTGAATTTATCGGCTAATTGTTGTGCTTCTTCTCTATTTTCTGGAAAAGGTATGTAGAAAGCTTTCCCTTTTTCATAAGAAAATGACATGCCTACTAATTCGGCATGAAGTGTATCAATTCCAGTGGTTTCAGTATCAAAGCAAACCGAGGTTTGATTCAATAAGTTTTGCAAGAACAGTTTCACGGCCAAATCACCTTGAATAATTTGATAAAAATGTTCTGTTGTCTCTAATGTGGCATAATATGAATTGTGTTTTGGTTCATCGCTTTCTTCATCCGAAAAACCAAATAAATCAAACTGGTCTTCGTTTGACTTTTTTACTGGAACTTTTTTCGCAGGTTGTGTGCTTCCAGTTTCAACTCCATTGGAATCAATTTCGTCGTATTCTTTTCCGGTGCCAAATAATTTGTCAAACTGTGTTTTCATTTGTCGGAACTCTAATTCCTGAAATAAGGCATCAGTTTTTTCAACATTGGGTTTTGATAATTCAAAATCATCCGCATTAAATGTTACCGGGCAATCCAATAATATTCGAGCAAGTTTTTTAGATAGTATACCGAGTTCAGCGTTGGCTTCTATTTTTTCTTTCATAGCGCCTTTGAGTTTATCGGTATTAGCTAAAAGATTTTCCATTGAGCCAAATTCTTTCAATAGCTTTTTAGCGGTTACTTCACCAACACCTGGTAATCCCGGAATATTATCGGCCGAATCCCCCATCATTCCCAAAAAGTCAATTACTTGTAAAGGGTCCTCAATTTCGAATTTAGCTAATACTTCAGGCACACCCCAAATCTCAATATCGTTACCCATTCGTGCCGGTTTGTACATAAAAATATTTTCGGAAACCAATTGCGCAAAATCTTTATCGGGAGTTACCATGAATATTTGATAGCCTTCTTTCTCAGCTTGTTTGGCTAAGGTGCCAATCAAATCATCGGCTTCAAAGCCAGCTTTTTCCATAATCGGAATGTGCATCGCCTTTAGCAATTCTTGTATGTAAGGAACCGCTATCTTTATAGCTTCGGGTGTTTCATCACGATGGGCTTTGTATTCTTGATACATTTCGTAACGGTAATCACTTCCTCCTTTGTCAAAGGCTACCGCCAAATGATCGGGTTTTTCTCTTTTTATAACATCCATCAATGAATTCATAAATCCCATGATGGCCGAAGTGTCCATGCCTTTGGAATTAATTCGGGGATTTTTGATAAAAGCATAATAGCCACGGAAAATTAAGGCGTAAGCATCTAAAAGGAAAAGGCGTTTTTGTGACATGAATCAAATTTTATATAGCTTGTAAAAATAAGGATTTGAACCTAATATTTTGACAAAATCATAAAGGAAAGTTAAACTTTTTTAAACAGTCATTTCTTCATTTTAGCTTCATTTTTCAGCTGTAATTTTACTTCATTAAAAATAAATTATTAATTCAAAAATTTAGAAATTATGAGAAAAGTTGCAATGTTATTCGCAGTCCTTTTGGGCACAACCTTTATGGTAAATGCAAACACCATCACTACAAAAGGCGCTACGGTAAAAGAAGTAAAAGCCAAAGTGACCAAAAAACACCAAAAAGCTAAAAAAGTAGCTGCAAAAACCAACAGTACAGCAAAACCGGTTGCACAAGCTAAAAAATAGTTATGATTGATGAGGTTATGAGTTGATTGTTTTTTAGAAAAGCCGATAGCAATATCGGCTTTTTAAATTCAGAAAATTTGATTTATACTTTGTGTTTTTAATAACTTCATTTTGTCTTCATTTTACAATCCTAGTTTTGAAACCGATTAAACATTTTGTAGTTTAATTGGTTTTTTTTAGAGTGTTAATTGCTTAAAGTCGGGAAAGAAATTTGCCGACTTTTTGATTACATTTACTTTCAGGTTTTATCCATAGCGTATGAATGTTTTAGTAGTTGAAGATTATAAAGAACTGGCTAAAGAAATCATCGATTTTTTATCCAAAAACGGCTATTTGTGCAAATGGGTTTCGAGCCAAGCACAAGCCTTGGAAGAAATCAGTGTGAATGAATATGACGTGATGCTACTCGATTTAGGGTTGCCCGATGGAGATGGTTTTACAATTTTAAAACACATTCGGGAAAAACAAACTAAAACGGCCGTGATTGTAATCACCGCTCGAGGTGAACTCAATGATAAAATTGACGGCTTACAACTTGGGGCGGATGATTATTTAACCAAACCTTTTGCTTTAACAGAACTAGGTGCCCGTTTGTTTGCCGTTATCAGAAGAACGCACGGATTAAATACTAATGAAATAGAGATCCACAATTTTAAGATACAACTGCAGGATTACCGAGTAACTTTTGAAGGCGAATTAATTAATTTGACTAAAAAAGAATTTGATATTTTTCAGTATTTGGTTTTGAATAAAAATAGAGTAATTACTCGATTGCAATTAACAGAACACATCTGGGGAGATATTTTAGAGTTAAATTCAGATTCTAATTTTATAGATGTCCACGTTAGGAATTTAAGAAAAAAACTCGAAAAGTTTGCTAAAATCGATTGGTTTGAAACCGTGCGAAATGTAGGCTATCGGATAAATATGTAGCATGAGAATAAAATACCAACTTACTATTTTTAATGCCATAACCCGATTTTTAATCATACTAACAATTTGGTTGTCACTGCCAATTTTAATTGAAACAGTAGTATACAAACGAATTGACCAAAATCTTTTAGAGAAGAAAAAAAAATTCATCGAACATCTTGACAAAAGAGAAATAAATGATTTTTTAACTCGAAAAGATGCTTCGGAAACTTTTGCAAGTTTTTCTACACTTCACAATGAGTTTTTGCAACTGTATCAATCAAAAGAGTTGCCCAAAAAAACAAACTCCTTTTTTAAAAACGAACCTCGAATAATTGAAGGAGAGCAAAGCGATTACCGAGTATTGTATTATGATTTTAAGTATGGAAAAACCAATTATAGACTTGAAATTGGCAGCAGTTTAAGTGAAATCAAAGAACTAACCTTTGTCATAAGGGTTTTCATTTTAATAGTGCTCAGTATTGTTATTGTGTTTAGTTTTTTGGTAGATGCCTTTTATATTGAATATTTATTGAAGCCTTTTTATCAAATTATCAATCAAAAAATACGACATGTTAATGAACCTGATAAATTTAATTATACGGCAATAAAATCAAGCTCTACCGATTTTCAAGAACTAGATGAGGTATTGAATCAAATGATGATTAGGATTCAGGATCTCTTTAATATTGAGAAACAATTTATTGCCAATGTATCTCATGAATTACTTTCGCCTATTTCTCTGTTAAAGAATAGATTTGAAAACTTAATCCAAAACGAATCCTTAGATGAAGAATCGGTCAATAAAGTGGTAAGCTCTTTACGGACTTTGGATTTGTTAAAAAAAATAATCAATAACCTATTGCTCATTTCCCGAATTGAAAACAATCAATACATTACTAATGAAGTGGTTGATTTTAAAATGATTTTAGAAGAAATTCAAGAAGAATTAGAAGACAGGATAGATGAAAAACAAATTGATTTTAAAATTGAATTGACCGAAAACTTTCTTTTCACCGGAAACAAGACTTTAATTCATATACTATTTTACAATGTAATCGTTAATGCTATTAAATTTACGGATCAAGACGGAAAAGTTACTGTTATCGATTCAAAAACAAATTCTAATTACAGTATTATTGTTAAGGATAATGGATGCGGCATGGATAAAGAACAATTGGAAAACATTTTCAACCGATTTACACGATTAAATATTCACAAAGAAGGACAAGGTTTAGGACTAGCTATTGTTAAGAGTATCTCCAATTTGCATCATATAGAAATTCAAGTTGCCTCTGAATTAAAAAGTGGTAGTACTTTCGAATTTGTTTTCCCCAAAAACAAAAAACTGTAATTAAAAATTAAATATTTCTTATAAAGCTAAATCTTCATTTTATCTTCATTTAGCAATGGTACGTTTGTCCTGTAAATAATCATTTAATTAAAAAATTTAAACATCATGAAAAAAGTATTTATGTTAGCTGCATTAGTTTTAGGAACAACTGCAATGGTAAACGCTCAAACTACACCAGCTAAAGACGCTAAAGCAGCTCCAGCAAAAGAAGTAAAAGCTACACCAGCTAAAGCTGCAAAAGCTACTAAAAAAGCAAAAGCTGAGAAAAAAGCTGATGCTGCTGCTCCAGCTGCACCTGCAAAAAAATAACAAACAAAATCTTTTGAAAAAAAGAAACCAAGCAAAATGTTATTGTTAAAAAGACTGGTAAAATTCTTTGCCGGTCTTTTTTTTATGCTAACGTTAAATTAATCTAAAACACTCAAGGAATCCGTCTTTCTTTGTTACTTTGCACAAAAAATAAAAATGATGTTTCGTTGGTTAATTGTAATAGTGATAGTCGCTATAATTGAATTCTATTCTTTTCAAGCCTTTAAAACAGTTACTAAAGAAAAATGGATTTTGACCATTTATCAGTTACTGTCATTACTTATAATTATTTTCATAGCCTATCAGTTTACAAAATTTGATAGAGCTGTGGGTCAAACCAAAATGACCCTAATCACATTAGGTTTAATGCTCTTGGTATTGTTGCCTAAGATAGTGCTGACTCTTATATTACTTCTAGAAGATATTGTTAGAGTATTGTCGGGAACGGTTACTCTTTTAACAGGAAGTAAATCCGATAGTTTTTTACCCGAAAGAAGAAAATTCGTGAGTCAGGTAGCCTTAGGGCTAGCCTCCATTCCGTTTATGGGATTGGTTTACGGTATGGCTGTGGGCAAATATAATTTCAAGGTGATTCGCCAAACGTTATTCTTTCCCGATTTGCCCGATGCTTTCGAAGGGTTTAAAGTCACACAAATTTCAGACATTCATAGCGGTAGTTTTGACAATGAAGAAAAAATTAAATATGCTATCGATTTGATCAATGAGCAAGAGGCTGATCTTTTATTATTTACGGGAGATATTGTCAATGCCAAAGCCGATGAGATGCATCCTTGGATTGACATTTTTAACGGGTTAAAAAAATACGAATACGGAAAATATTCCATCTTAGGGAATCATGATTATGGTGCCTATTTAGATTGGAAATCCCAAAAAGCGAAAGCAGAAAATTTCGAAGCAATAAAAGATTTACACCGCCAAATAGACTTTAAATTGTTGCTCAATGAAAACATTAAACTCAAAAAAGGCAACGATGAAATTGCTTTGATTGGAGTAGAAAATTGGGGGAAACATTTCGGAGAATATGGCGATATTGACAAAGCAGCAGACAATTTATCGGCAACAGATTTTAAAATCTTAATGAGCCATGACCCAAGTCATTGGGAGTATATTGTAAAACGCCATTCGAAAAACATACAGCTTACCCTTTCTGGGCATACACACGGAATGCAGTTTGGTATTGAAATTCCGGGCTATTTCAAATGGAGTATTGCACAATATATGTACAAACAATGGGCTGGTTTATATCAAGAATTTGGAAAATACATCTATGTAAATCGTGGTTTTGGCTTCCACGCTTATCCGGGTCGAGTAGGTATTATGCCCGAAATAACGGTTTTTGAACTAAAAAAAGGGAATATTGTAGCATAATTAGTTAAAAATGCTACATTTGTGCTTTAATCTTTCTTTTACGCTATAAAAAAGAATAAATATATTTTGGTTTTATGTCAAAATTTGGAGAATTAATCAATGCGCAAGTGCCTGTGTTAATTGACTTTTACACAGAGTGGAACGAATCTTCCGTTTCTATGCATCCTGTTATTAGAGATGTAGCAGCAGCACTAGGTGATAAAGCAAAAGTGATTAAAATAGATGTAGATAAAAATCAGGAGCTAGCCGATGCCCTTCGCATCAAAGGCTTACCCACCTTAATGATATACAAAGAAGGTCAAATGGTTTGGAGACAATCTGGAGAACTAGATGCCAATACCATTATCGGACTGGTACAAGAACAAATTTAATCAATTTTATCACAATCAAATCCCTTTTCGGTTAAAAACGAAAGTACTTTGGGCAAAGCATACCGCAAGTTTTTTTCGGCTTTCACACTGTCGTGAAACACTATGATACTACCGCTTTTTGCATGTTGTAATACGTTTTGTAAACACTGCTCCGGAGTAATCGTTGCATCATAATCCATGCTAATGATGTCCCACATAATAATTTGGTAACCCATTTTTCGTAAAGCTTTCCCTTGAGCATACTTAATCTTTCCATAGGGTGGGCGAAATAAATAGCTATTGACTAAAGGCACAAGACTGATGGCTGACTCACAAAGTTTCACGTTTTCAATATAGTTTGGAGTAGGGGTCTTCCATCCTTTTAAATGATTAAAAGTATGATTGCCAATAGCATGACCGTCGGCAATAATTTTTTTATAAATAGCAGGATGTTTTTCAATGTTGTTGCCAATGCAAAAGAAAGTCGCTTTGGCTTTAAACTGTTGTAATTGGTCTAAAACCCATTCGGTAATCTCAGGCGTAGGACCGTCATCAAATGTCAGGTAAACTTTATTCCCGTCATTAGGAATGTCCCAAACATACTTTGGGAACAGCCATTTAATCCATCGATTTGTTTTTACCCAAAAACTCATAGGTTAAATATAAAAAAAATGTGCCAACAAGAGTTTTCCAATTGGCACATTTTCAAATTAAGTAATTTTCAAATTATGTTATTCCATGTCTCTTCCAAAACGAGCCAGTCTTTTGTTGAAAGAGTTAAAAATAGCTTTGTTCTTATTGTAAAATTCAAGGTCATCATGATCTTTCATTACCATCAATAGACTTCTGTAACGTTCAATATCAGTAATAATATCGGTTACAATTCCGTTTTGAATCGAAGGTTGTATGTTCGAGAAATACGTTAAGCTTTGTTTGTATTTCGTTATCAATCGTTCTAGTACTTCACGAGCTTTTGCTTTTTCGCCTATTTCATAATACCCACTAGCAAAAGGTTCAACCATGGTATAATAACCATAATAATCCATTGGCATTTTGGTTAAAGCCTCTTCAATCACTTTTTTAGCTTTGTCTTTTTTGCCTTCATTGATTAATTGCTCCATTAATCGCGCCATGTTCGTGCGATACGAAATGCTGTTTTTACGTGTTTCAGGGTCGTGATAAATAGTAGTCAAATCACCATTGCCCCAATCCCATTTCATCACCAAATCATACATCTTATCACTATCAATATCGCCCATGTCATAAGGGTTTTCTTTGTCAATAGGTGTTTTCACCGGAACCAGTTTGTAAACCAATCCGTCCAATTCAAGATAATCTTTCATCCAAAGGTAATCGTCGTCGCCAAAGCTTCCACCCGTAAAATAAATTGGGCGTTTCCAATTGTTATTGGCCAATACATCAAACATCATCAAACGGTTTTTGTACATGGCGCTACCTTTGATGTCTACATCGATGTAAGGAACTATAGAGTCATTGTAAATAGTGCTCACCACTTTGTTCTTCATCACCGCTTCTTTATCAACTGGAATTCTAATTTTGTTGGTTGGATAAAAATGGATGGTTTGACCATTTTCCATTTCAAATATCGATTTCGGATTTTTGATAAAATCGATAAAATCTTTAA
>CANJDA010000053.1 GCA_947472705.1 Flavobacteriaceae bacterium | reverse complement strand
GAAGTTAAAGCAGAAATCTTCGCTAAACACGGAGGAAAAGCAGAAAACACAGGATCTGCTGAAGGGCAAATCGCTTTGTTCACACACAGAATTTCACACCTTACTGAGCACTTGAAAAAAAATCGTCATGATTATAACACTGAGCGTTCGTTAGTACTTTTGGTAGGTAAAAGAAGAAGTCTTTTGGATTACTTGAAGAAAAAAGAGATCAACAGATATCGTGAGATTATTAAAGAATTAGGTATTAGAAAATAATACATATCTAAAGAGGTGCTTGCGCGCCTCTTTTTGTTTTATAAATAAAGAAGAAAAGTTTCAGTTTTTCATTGGGTTACAAACAACTACTACAACAACTACAACACAACTAACCTAATAGTTTAAACGAATTAAATTTTATGATTCCAAAAGTAACCCAAGAAACAATCGATTTAGGTGATGGAAGAACTATCACCATCGAAACCGGTAAATTAGCCAAACAAGCAGATGGATCTGTTGTTGTTAGATTAGGCGACTGTATGCTTTTAGCAACAGCAGTATCAGCAAGAACATCAAATCCTGCTGTTGACTTTTTACCTTTAACAGTAGATTACCGTGAAAAATTTGCTGCTGCAGGAAGATTTCCTGGTGGTTTTTTCAAAAGAGAAGCGCGTCCGAGTGACAATGAGGTATTAACCATGCGTTTAGTGGATCGTGTTTTGCGACCATTATTCCCAGATGATTACCATGCAGAAACTCAGGTGATGATTCAGTTAATGTCACACGACGAAAATGTGATGCCGGATGCATTAGCAGGATTAGCAGCTTCAGCAGCTTTAGCAGTATCTGATATTCCTTTCTACAATTTGATTTCTGAAGTACGTGTTGCGCGTGTTGATGGAAAATTTATTATCAACCCAAGTAGAGCACAATTAGAATTATCAGATATTGATATGATGATTGGCGCTTCTTTGGATTCGGTTGCGATGGTTGAAGGTGAAATGAAGGAGATTTCAGAAGCTGAAATGGTAGATGCCATCAAATTTGCACACGAAGCAATTAAAGTACAAATCCAAGCACAGTTAAGACTACAGGAAGCTTTTGGTAAAAAAGAAATCCGAACTTACGAAGGTGAAGTGGAAGATGAAGAAGTATACAAAAAAGTAAAAGCAGCTGGATACGATAAATGTTATGCTATTGCTCAAGAAGCTTCAGGAAAAAGCGAAAGAGGCGAAAAATTTGCCGCTGTAAAAGATGAGTGTAAAGCTCTATTTACTGAAGAAGAGTATGCTGAAAATGCTGATTTAGCTGGATTAGTTGGAAAATATTTCTACAAAACCAATAAAGAAGCGGTTCGTAACGTTATCCTTGAAAAAGGAATTCGTTTAGACGGAAGAAAAACTACTGAAATCAGACCTATTTGGTGTGAAACGGATTATTTACCATCAGTTCACGGTTCTTCTTTATTTACCCGTGGAGAAACACAAGCTTTGGCAACAGTTACTCTAGGAACTTCAAGAGAAGCAAACCAAATTGACTCACCATCAGAACAAGGAGAAGAAAAGTTCTACTTACATTATAATTTCCCGCCATTTTCAACTGGTGAAGCTAAACCTTTAAGAGGAACTTCACGTAGAGAAGTAGGTCACGGAAACTTAGCTCAACGTGCTTTGAAAAACATGATTCCTGCTGATTGTCCTTATACCATTCGTATTGTATCTGAAGTATTAGAATCTAACGGTTCTTCATCTATGGCTACTGTATGTGCTGGTACAATGGCTTTGATGGATGCTGGAGTTCAAATGGTGAAACCAGTTTCTGGAATTGCTATGGGATTGATTACGGATGGTCAAAAATTTGCTGTATTGTCAGATATCTTAGGAGATGAAGATCACTTAGGAGATATGGACTTTAAAGTAACCGGAACCAAAGACGGAATCACTGCTTGTCAAATGGACATTAAAATTGACGGATTGCGTTATGACATTATGGAACAAGCGTTGAACCAAGCTCGTGATGGACGTATGCACATTTTAGGTAAATTGGTTGAAACTATTGCAATACCAAGAGCAGACGTTAAGAAACATGCTCCAAAAATCATTATGCGTACTATTCCTGGAAACTTCATTGGTGCTTTAATTGGCCCTGGAGGTAAAGTGATTCAAGAATTACAAAAAGCTACAGGTTGTACAATCGTGATTAACGAAGTTGATGAGCAAGGTGTTGTTGAAATCCTTGGAACTGATCCAGACGGAATTGCGGCAGTATTGGCAAAAATAGATTCTATTATCTTCAAACCTACAATGGGTGAAGCTTATGAAGTGAAAGTAATTAAAATGTTAGATTTTGGTGCTGTTGTTGAATATACAGCTGCTCCAGGAAACGAAGTTTTATTACACGTATCTGAATTGGCTTGGGAAAGAACAGAAAATGTAACTGATGTAGTGAATATGGGCGATGTGTTTATGGTTAAATACCTTGGCATTGACCCTAAAACTAGAAAAGAAAAAGTGTCAAGAAAAGCACTTTTGCCAAGACCTCCTAGAGATGAAAATGCTCCAGCGAGAGAAGACCGTGGACCACGTCCTGAAAGAAGAGATGACAAAAAATAATATTTTTTGCAAATCATAAAAGAAACCCCATTTCATTGATTTGAATTGGGGTTTTTACTTTTGTATATTAAAATTGTAACTTTTTTGATTTTGTTTACGTATAATAACCTGAACACTTTAAAGTAAAGGAGAAACTTAAATGAGACAGCTCAAAATCACCAAGCAGGTAACAAACCGTGAAACTGCTTCCCTAGACAAGTACCTACAAGAAATTGGAAAAGTTGATTTAATTACTGCTGATGAAGAGGTAGAATTAGCTCAGAAGATTAAAGCCGGAGACCAACGTGCGTTAGAGAAATTGACCAAAGCCAATTTACGTTTCGTAGTTTCAGTAGCTAAACAATACCAAAATCAAGGATTAACCCTACCCGATTTAATTAACGAAGGGAACTTAGGATTAATTAAAGCTGCACAGCGTTTTGACGAAACTCGTGGATTTAAATTTATTTCTTATGCCGTTTGGTGGATTCGTCAATCTATTCTTCAAGCTTTAGCAGAACAATCTCGTATTGTTCGTTTACCATTAAACAAAATTGGTTCTATCAATAAAATCAACAAGATGTACGCGTTGTTAGAGCAATCTAATGAGCGAGCTCCTTCGGCAGAAGAAATTGCTAAAGAGCTAGACATGACAGTGAATGATGTAAAAGAGAGTATGAAAAACTCTGGTCGTCACTTGTCAATGGATGCACCACTTGTAGAAGGAGAAGATTCTAACCTTTATGATGTTTTACGTTCAGGCGAATCTCCAAATCCAGATAGAGAATTAATTCACGAATCATTGCGTACTGAAATCGAACGTTCATTAGAAACATTGACACCAAGAGAAGCTGACGTAGTTCGTTTGTATTTTGGTTTAGGTGATCAACATCCAATGACATTAGAAGAAATTGGTGAAACATTTGATTTAACTCGTGAACGCGTACGTCAAATTAAAGAAAAGGCAATTCGTAGATTAAAACATACTTCTAGAAGTAAAATTTTAAAAACATATTTAGGTTAATCCTAATAACGATAACAACAGTCTGATTAACTGTTCGTTTTTTGATTGATGATTGAAACTCCGGCTGATTACCGGAGTTTTATTTTTTTTAACATTTTCAATTTGGGCGTGCCCCTTCGGGTAAGGTTTTCTGCATTACTCGATAGTTGCTCCAATCCTTCGGACAATCTCAAGTAAAATAGAAACTTTTTCTATCTTTGCTGAAACAACTACAACTCATGAAAAACACTCTTATTGCACCTTCTGTTCTAGCTGCCGATTTTGCCAATCTGCAACGCGATATCGAAATGATTAACAACAGCGAAGCCGATTGGTTTCATATTGATATTATGGATGGTGTTTTTGTTCCCAATATTTCTTTTGGAATGCCCGTTTTAGAAGCCATTTCTAAACATGCTAAAAAGACAATAGATGTGCATTTAATGATTATTGATCCAGATAGATATATTAGAACATTTGCTCAATTAGGAGCCAATATTTTGACTGTTCATTACGAAGCTTGTACCCATTTACACAGAACATTACAAGTCATTAAAGCCGAAGGCATGAAAGCTGGGGTCGCTATTAACCCTCATACTAATGTGGCACTTTTAGAAGATCTTATAAAAGATATTGATTTGGTTTGTGTTATGAGTGTAAACCCTGGATTTGGAGGACAATCTTTTATTGAAAATACGTATTCTAAAATTGAAAAACTAAAAGATTTAATAATACGTAATAACTCCTCAACACTAATTGAAATTGATGGTGGTGTAACTGATAATAATGCCAAAAAACTGGTTCAATATGGTGCTGATGTTTTGGTGGCAGGAAATTTTGTTTTTAAATCTGAAAATCCACAAAAAACAATAGCTGACTTAAAGAAGTCTGTGATTTAATATTATTTATTAAAATGATTTAATAAAAGAGCCAGAAGTAATACTTCTGGCTCTTTTATGTGACCCCGGCAGGGTTCGAACCTGCAACCATCAGAGCCGAAATCTGATATTCTATCCAGTTGAACTACGGAGCCTTATTAGTTGTTAGACTAAAAGTTTTTTAACAATAGTTGAAATGGTTTTACCATCCGTTTTACCCGCTAAGGCTGCTGAAGCTTTTCCCATTACTTGTCCCATAGCTGCCATACCTGAAAAACCGCCTTCAGAGATAATTTTAGAAACAATTGCTTCTACTTCTGCTTCTGATAACTGTGCTGGTAAAAACTTCTCTATAACGGCTACTTGAGCCAATTCTGGTTCAGCTAAATCGGCACGTCCTTGTTCTGTATAGATAGTGGCACTGTCTTTACGTTGTTTTACTAAGCGTTGTAATAATTTAATTTCGTCTTCGGTTGCTAATGTATCGCTAGCTCCTGCTTCTGTTTTAGCTAAAATGATGCCCGATTTTATAGCTCTTAATGCTTCTAAAGCAACTGTATCTTTAGCTCTCATGGCGTTTTTCATTTCGTCCATGATTTGTGTTTCTAAACTCATATTTTTGATTATTAGATTGTTTGATAAACTATGATTTGCTTTTTAGCCCTGATGGGAGCAAGCTACCGTGTAGCACGGACAGCAGGAAAACGGCATACTGAAACTGCCCGAACCATTCGCTTCCAAAACTAAATTTGGTACAAGCTTAAAAAGCACTGCGAAGGTAAAAAAAATAACCCGAAAATCTCTTTGAAATTTTCGGGTTAAGTAATTAATTTTAGAGTTGATTAATCAACATTATCATGTAAGAATGAGTTATTGGTTCTGATTTGCAAATCGTCATTACTATCAGTTCCTAGAGACATTCTTGAGTTTGAATTATAGTCAGTGTTGTTTGATAAATCAACACCGTTGCGCTTGTAAGCTGGCTCCTTTTCTAATTCTTCAATTCTTGAAGGATTGTTATGGAACTTATAATTGAACTCTTTTAATTTTCTTCTTCTTTCATCAGCTCTGTGTTTTAAAGTTTCTTCGATAGTCATTTCTAACGGAGACACGTCTTCAAAATGCATTACTGTTGATAATGGCTTTTCGGTTTCTGCTTGTGGCTTTAAAGTGATGTTTAATTCTTCCGCAATTGGTTCTTCTACAATTCTTGCAGCAGCTGGTTTAGAATTCAATAAATCGTTTTCTAACTCCATATATTCTTCCAAAGAATATTTGATTACACCGCCTTCATTTAATTCAGTTACTGGAACGAATTGAACTGGTTCATTCACCACGATGTCATTAGCATCTGATAAATCGAAAACAATTTTATTTTCTTCTATAGATTCAAAAGTTTCTAATTTTTCAAAAGTTGGTGTAGCAGGCATATCAAAAGTAAAAGTGATTTGCTCTTCTTCTAAGATATTTTGTGGTTCCACTACGTTCATCTCACGCACTTCGGGAGTAGTTACTTTGAAATCGATATCATTTATTGGAGATACGATTTCGAATGTAACATCCAAATTGCGGATAAATTGATTCATTGCGATTAATTCGTTATCATCAATAGCAGCAGTAGCAACTGTTGGCATCTCGATTTCGATTTCGTCTTCTATTAATTCAAATACAATTTTTTCAGCTTCAACTTCATTGGTCGATGTTTCTATAATTGGTTGAAAAACTTCCACCGGTTTTTGCATTAAATCGCGAACTAACTTTTGATCATCACCTAAAGAATGGATAATTTTCTTTACTTCTGTATTAACGATACCGTTTTGTTGCTCCACGTTAAAACCTGTAGCAATAATAGTAACAGCGATGGCTTCTCCTAATGTTTCATCTTCACCAACACCCATAATGATGTTTGCATTGAAGCCTGCCTCAGTTTGAATGTGATCATTGATTTCACCAATTTCGTCGATAGTAATTTCGTTAGAACCCGAAACGATAAGCAACAATACGTTTTTGGCTCCAGTAATTTTATTATCATTTAATAATGGTGAATCTAAAGCAGTAACAATTGCTTCTTTGGCACGATTATCTCCGATAGCCGTTGCAGAACCCATAATAGCTGTACCACTATTAGAAAGTACTGTTTTAGCATCTTTTAAGTCGATGTTTTGAGTGTAGTGATGTGTGATTACTTCAGCTATACCTCGAGAAGCTGTAGCTAACACTTCGTCTGCTTTAGAGAAACCGGCTTTGAAACCTAAATTTCCATAAACTTCTCTCAATTTATTGTTATTGATTACAATCAAAGAATCAACTTGCTTTCTTAATTTTTCAACCCCTAACAACGCTTGGTCCTGACGAACCTTTCCTTCAAATTGGAAAGGAATGGTCACTATTCCAACAGTAAGTATATCTCTTTCTTTGGCTAATTGAGCGATTACGGGAGCAGCACCAGTTCCAGTGCCTCCACCCATACCTGCTGTTATAAATACCATTTTGGTATTGGTATCTAACATCTTTTCAATGTCACCTACACTTTCTAAAGCAGATTCTTGCCCCACATCGGGGTTGGCACCTGCTCCAAGTCCTTCGGTTAAGTTTACTCCTAACTGAATTTTATTTGGAACCGGGCTGTTTTGAAGTGCTTGTGAGTCTGTATTACAAACTATAAAATCAACTCCTTTTATGCCCTGTTTGAACATGTGATTGATAGCGTTGCTTCCGCCGCCACCAACTCCGATTACTTTTATCACATTTGATTGATTCTTTGGTAAATCAAATGAGATGCTTCCAAATTCTGAGTTGCTTATCATACTATTTTGGTGTTTTGTTAGGTATTATATATTCTTTATTCTATTTGTTTTTTTGTGTTTCGCTAAACCGAAATTACTTGAAGCACACTGGGCTTCCTCCTCTAGAAATCATTATTCTGCGTTATCTAAAAAATCTTTAATCTTGTCTACATAGCGATCAAAGAAGGATCTTCTAATTTTGCTTTCTGTAGTTTCATTTTCTATTTTGGTAACCGGTAATTCTACTTCGTTGTAAACTTCTTCCTCTTCTAATTCTTTTACTTCTGTTGCTACTGGTTGGAAGACAACTTGTTTTGAAGCTTCGTCTACAACTTCCTTCAGTTCAATTTTGTAGGCACTATTCGAATTGTTTTCAATGCTATTCATAACCAATCCTACTGCGGTTGCGAATAAAGGACTTGAAATCTCTTCGCTAGAATTACCTGCTAAATGTTCATTCGGGTAGCCAATTCTAGTGTCCATTCCTGTGATGTATTCTACCAATTGCTTGATGTGTTTCAATTGCGAACCACCACCGGTTAATACAATACCTGCTATTAATTTTTTACGAGGATCTTCATGTCCGTATGCTTTGATTTCAGTAAAAACTTGCTCAATAATTTCAACCACTCTTGCATGAATTATTTTGGACAAATTCTTAAGCGAAATCTCTTTTGGGTCTCTTCCTCTCAACCCTGGAATCGATACAATTTCGTTATCTTTATTTTCACCTGGCCACGCTGAGCCAAATTTGGTTTTCAATAACTCGGCTTGTTTTTCAATAATTGAACAGCCCTCTTTGATATCATCGGTAATCACATTTCCACCGAATGGCACTACTGCTGTGTGGCGAATGATACCGTCTTTGAAAATGGCCAAATCAGTGGTTCCTCCTCCGATGTCTATTAATGCCACACCAGCTTCTTTTTCTTCTTGACTCAAAACTGCATCTGCAGAAGCTAATGGTTCTAATGTCAATCCAGATAATTCAATTCCTGAACTTTGGATACATCTTCCCACATTTCTGATAGATGATGCTTGTCCAACTACAACATGAAAGCTGGCTTCTAATCTTCCACCATACATTCCGATTGGTTCTTTGATTTCGGATTGTCCATCTATTTTGAATTCTTGAGGCAATACATGAATTATTTCTTCTCCTGGAAGCATCGCCAATTTATTAACTTGATCAATTAATAATTGAATATCTCTTCCGCTGATAACTTCTTCTGGATTTGTTCTGATAACATAATCCGTATGTTGGATGCTGCGAATGTGTTGACCCGCAATACCTACAACCACATCGTTTATTTTATAACCCGAATTATTTTCGGCTTCAAGAACTGCTTGCTGAATAGACTGGATAGTTTGTGTAATGTTATTTACAACACCTCGAGCTACACCAAGACTTTTGGATTTTCCAACGCCCAAAATCTCTAACTTACCATACTCATTTTTCTTGCCAATCATGGCAACAATCTTGGTGGTTCCAATGTCTAATCCTACTGCGATATTCTCTTTTTCCATAATCTTCTATTTTATGCATACCACTTGCTTGGTAAACTTCAAGTTGATTGTTTTGTATTTGTTCAAAGTGCTATCTAAAACTGCCTTTTGATAAAATGCTTTATAGTTCTTAAATTTTCTATCGATGTTAATAGTTCGACCAAAATCGATTTGATAATCGTAATTTCTGTTCTCCATAATAAGGCTACCGTTAGGCAAAACCTTCACACCAATGATATTTTTTTTCAAAAAATCATCTTCGGCAATCATCTTTAAAACTTCAGATAATTTTTCTTTTTTTACTACAGTAATCTCCCCCGATATTAGCGGTACTCTGGCGGTATAATTCTCCGATAACGGCATACTATTTCCCTCATAATCAAGGTAAAAAGAACCTGTTTCATTAAACACTCGTCCGATAGGTGTTTTTTGTTTCACCACCGCTTTTAAAACCCCATCAACACTAACAAAAACATCAGCTTTTTGAATCATTTCCTGCTGATTGATGGACTTTTCCAATTTATTCAAATCTAAATCAACTTTATTGAATGTTTTTAGGTCCTTATTTTTTTCTATTAACAATTTATTAACCGTTTCTGGCTTCAAAAAAAGATTCATTTCACCCACAAAAACAACCTCAGTTTTCTTAATTTTTCGCATTGCATTTCGGTGCGAAGTGAACGAATACAGGAAGATTACCATGGCAATCATCAATACTAATCTAATATTTATCCAAGTGAAAATTTTCATAACAAAGCTTGTTTAATGTTAGGAACTAATTCACCAATATCTCCGGCTCCGATTGTTACAATTATTTTAGCATCGTTTGCCAAAATTGTTGGAATTAAATCGGATTTTGAAATCAATTTTTTATTTGGATTTTCCATTTTTGAAAGCAACCAACTTGAAGTGATTCCTTCCATTGGTAATTCTCTTGCTGGATAAATATCTAATAACAAAATTTCATCAAATTGGGACAAACTTTTGGCAAAATCATCTGCAAAATCTTTGGTTCTACTGAACAAATGTGGTTGAAAAATGGCCAACACTTTTTCATTCGGATATAACTCACGAACTGCCTGATGCACGGCATTTATTTCGGTTGGATGATGCGCATAATCATCAATATAAACCAAGTCCTTAGTTTTGATTTGATATGAAAATCTGCGCTGAATTCCTTTAAATGATGCCAGGGCTTTAGCAATGGACTCGGTTGGGGTACCATAAGTTTTAGCCATTGCTAAAGCCATCAAAGCATTCATTAAATTATGTCTTCCAGGCAAGCCGAATTGCAAATCTTTGATGGTTTCAGTTGGCGTTTGTACGTCAAAAACATAAAACCCGTTTTCAATTCGGACATTGAAAGCTTTATAAGTTGCCTCTTCGTTGATTCCTGTGGTTAATCCTTCTAGGGGCAAACCTTTTGGAACGAATAAATTATTTTTATCATCTACTTTGTTAGCAAATTCTCGGAACGAATCTTCTATGGCAGTTGCATCACCATAAATATCCAAATGATCTGCATCCATAGAAGTTACACAAGCAATATTGGGATGTAAATGCAAAAATGAACGGTCGAATTCGTCGGCTTCAACCACAGTAATAGTTTTTCCATTTCCGATTAAATTGGAGTGATAATTTTCTACTATTCCACCTAAAAAAGCTGTAACATCAGCACCGCTTTCATAAAGAATATGCCCTAGAATACTTGAAGTAGTTGTTTTTCCATGCGTCCCCGCAACTGCAAAACAAAAAGTGTCTTTGGCTATAATTCCTAATACTTCAGACCTTTTTTTTACAACATAATTACGTTCTAAAAAGAAATTCCATTCGGAATGTGATACTGGCACTGCTGGCGTGATAATCACCAACGTGTTTTCGACATAATAATCCGTTGGAATTAAACTGATATTGTCTTCAAAGTGAATTTCCATACCAGCTGCAATCAATTCATCCGTCAACATAGTTGGTGTCTTGTCGTATCCTGATACATTTTTTCCAATATTTTGGAAATAACGCGCCAAAGCACTCATCCCGATGCCTCCGATTCCGATGAAATAGACGTTATGTATTTGGTTTAAATTCACTTTATTTTATGAGTTTAATTATCTCTTCGACGATGTCTTTGGTTGCGTTTGGCTTGGCCAATTTTTTAATATTTCGGCTTAATTCATTTTGCAAATTATCATTTGAAATCAAATCTGAAAATGTAGTTTCAAATGTTGTATCCAAATCACTTTCTTTTAATAGAATGGCGCCGTTTTTATCTACAATGGCTTTCGCATTTTTGGTTTGATGATCTTCGGCCACATTAGGTGATGGAATGAAAATGGTTGGTTTCCCTACCAAACACAACTCTGAAACTGATGATGCTCCTGCACGAGAAATCACAAAATCAGAAGCGGCATAAATCAAATCCATTCTATCAATAAAAGCCACAACTTGTACATTTTCTTTTTCGTTAAAATGCTTGTATTCTTCGTAATAAAACTTACCACATTGCCAATAAACTTGAACACCACTAGCTAAAAGAAAATCGAGTTCTTTCGCAATAAGTTGGTTAACTCTTCTGGCTCCTAGGCTTCCACCCAGTATTAGCAAGGTTTTTTTATTTGCATTGAATTTGAAATAAGAGATTCCTTCTTGTCTTTTGGAATCAACATCTAACAAATCTTGTCGTACTGGATTACCAGTGAAAACGATTTTATCTTTTGGAAAAAAACGCTCTAAATTTTCATAAGCCACGCAAATAGCATTGGCTTTTTTACTCAATAGTTTGTTTGTAATTCCTGGATATGAATTTTGTTCCTGAATAACAGTTGGAATATTAAAGCTATTGGCTGCTTGTAATAATGGCCCGCTGGCAAAACCACCAGTTCCAATAACTACATCGGGTTTGAATTTTCTAATTATTTTTCTTGATTTCCACAAACTACTCATAAGTTTGAATGGAAACATCATATTTTGTAAAGTCAATTTTCGTTGTAAACCAGCAATCCAAAGACCTTCAATTTTATAGCCAGCCTGGGGAACTTTTTGCATTTCCATTTTGTCACTCGCGCCTACAAACAGAAATTCAGCATCTGGAAAGCGCAATTTTAATTCATTGGCAATAGCAATGGCAGGATAAATATGTCCTCCTGTTCCGCCTCCGCTTACTATGAATTTTGGTTGGTTCATCTTAACTTCTTTTTAAAATGGGTTCCAATGGATTGGCTGCATCTTCAATAGAAAAATCTTCTTGCTCAGCAGCTTCATCTTCTTGTAATTGTTTATCGATAAGCTTTTGCAAAGCGTCTTCTCGTTTTTGTTTTTCGGCTTGTTCTTCGGCAATTTCTTCTTCTTTTTTGGTAACACTCAAAATAATCCCAAGTGCGATACAAGTCATCCAAATAGAACTTCCGCCCGAGCTAATCAGAGGTAATGTTTGTCCTGTTACTGGCAATAACTCAACAGCAACAGCCATGTTTGTCATCGCCTGAAAAATGATTGGAAATCCCAGCCCAATGACGACAAGTTTTCCGAAAAGCGAATTGGCTTTGTGCGCTGCTACAACAAATCGGAATAACAATAAAAGATATAATCCTAACACTAATAATCCACCAAAAAGACCATATTCTTCTACAATGATGGCATAAATAAAATCAGAAGAAGATTGAGGTAAAAAATTCTTCTGAATACTTTTCCCAGGTCCTAAACCATATACTCCCCCAGATGCAATTGCAATTTTGGCTTTTTCTATTTGGTAATCATCTTCATCGGGTTTATCACTAGTAAAATTAT
>CANJDA010000052.1 GCA_947472705.1 Flavobacteriaceae bacterium | reverse complement strand
GTTGCCTCATTTGGCAGTAGCAAATATTATAGGGTCTCTTAAAATACCAGCCTTTAGTGGTACGAGCTTCGCGGCTTATCAGTATTTGAAGAAAGTACAAATGAACTGGAAATTGCTTTCTATGATGGCAATGATTGCTTTTGGAGCGGCTTTTCTGGGCTCTAACTTATTGACTTTGGTTCATAATGATTTTATGAAACCACTATTATTTGTAGTGTTGCTATTAATTGCCATTTATACTTTCACTAAAAAAGATTTTGGCCAACATAAAGCAAAAGAGATTTCTACACAAAAACAATTTTTCTTAGCCATCCTAATGAGTCTTTGCATCGGATTTTATGATGGATTCATTGGTCCGGGTACGGGTAGCTTTTTGGTTTTGGCTTTTGTTTCAGTACTTGGTTTTGATTTCCTTCATGCCTCTGCAAATGCTAAAATGGTGAATTTGGCAACTAATTTTGGTTCGATTTGTTTGTTTGTTTTGAAAGGAAAAATCATATGGGCAATAGCTATTCCTATGGCGTTTTGTAATGCTATTGGCGGTTGGGCAGGAGCAAAGTTGGCCATCAAAAAGGGAAATCAATTTATTCGCATATTCTTTTTGATTGTAGTAATAGGAACTTTAATTCGTTTTGGATACGATGTTTTTATTAAATAAGGATTATAATAAATTCAAAAATTTCAATCCAAAAATAACGCCATCACCTTGATAACCGTTTTGATAAGAACGAATGTAGTCCAGACGGAAAAATCTAAATTTACCAAAACCTAAGTTATCTAAGCCGATAGTGAACTCTTGATATGGTTTTCTATCAGGTACAGCCAAATTGTGAAATCCTAAAACCAACTGTGATTGTAAGTTTTTCAACAACGGAATTTTATTCATAAAATAACCTTTATCATTGTGTTCTATATGTGCCTCCGAAAAACTATCATTCGTACTGGCAGCATAATAGGGTAAAAGATTAAAGACATTAGTATAATAATTACTTTGGCCAATATGCGTTTGGTTGCCATTAAAATGATGGTAATCTACAAACGAAATATTTGAGGCATTGAAGAACTTTCCGCCTTTCAAGTTTATAAGTAAAAAACCTTTATTGCCTATAGTTGCTTCATAATTTACTTTAGCCGAAACAAAATCATACTCATAGTTTTTATCGGTTGCTGCAAATGTTTTTTCATAACCCACCGTAACCACTGGATAATCATTATCAGGAATATTAAATTTGCCATCAGGACGCGATAAATACTTTTGGCCAAAATTAAAACGTAAGTTAATGTTGGATTTAACCAAGTTGTGTTTGGAAATGGCCGCTGTGGTCTCGTCGTTAGGCGCTAAAGGATTATTAGAAGTATATAAGTCTTCACTTTTTAATACTGTATAATCAGTGGTGTTGTAAAGGGGTTTTCTTTCGGAATACTCAACATTAGTGTATAGGTTTATTCCATTGATTACTTCTCTTTCAAAGCAAATAGCGGCAAAATTATTTTCATATAACTTCATGTAATTGTTTTTGAAAAACAAAGTGCTTACCGTATTTAGCAGGTTTGAAATAGGTTTGTTTCGATTGAATTGACTTACCATGCTTCCAGCGTTTATGGTCAGCAAGCTATTATTAATGCTGTTGAACTTACTAGTAAAATTGACAGTAGCTCTTAGTTTTTGTTCGGAAAAACCATAATCAACATTGGCGCCAATAATGGTAAAGGTTCTTTTATCCTCATTTCTTTTAGTATAATACAACCCAATATTGCTATTCCAGCCTTGCACGGTGTTGAAAGCAATTTTGGCTAATGGCCCATCATAATCGAATGTCCATTTTTGAAAAGAGTTCTTATAATGATATCCGCTAATGATGTCAAACACTTTAAACTTATTGTGTTTTGAATCGATAGAGTCAAGGTATTTTTGTGATTTCTTTTTGGTTTGCAAAATATCTTTTTTTACATAATCATTGGATTCTTCATCCGTTAATGGCACCGGTCGTATGGTATTCCAAAAGTTGTCTTCTTTCTTATTGGCATTTTCTTCAAAAGAAAGTACTTCATTGGTAAACGTTTTTTTGGTAAAAACGGGTTCAAATTCAAAATTAGAATAGACATAAGTAAATCGACCGTTTGCTTTTAAACTAAGGATTCCCGCAACAAAGTCTAGTGTTTGCGTAGTTTTTACCCAAATTTTATTGTGCGTATTATAACTAAAACTTTGCATTAGCGTTAGTTTATCAATAGCAGGAGTTTGCATTTGATTTCCATTAATAGATAAATCGGAGGCATAAATAGCATAGGTATCATCTACTATATATATGTAGCCTTCCATAACAGGTTCGCTTTCACGTCTTGGAATAACTTTAATTTTGTTAATCTGTTGGTTGTTTTCTGTAAAAAAGGAGCCTTCAAATTTGTATTTGTAATAGTTGAAAGCATTGTCAGCAATAGGTGAAACCACGTTAATTTGAAATGGCAAATAATTTTCATAAAGATCAAAATTCACTGTTCCTGCATTGTTGAAACTAAAGCCATTGTCATTACCGCTTAATTTGGAGGCCACAATAATTTCCTTCATATTATCGGGTTTTTGAAATGTGATTCTAGAAACAGTTTCTGATAAATAGATTATACCACTTCGAGTTGAGTCTAATAATTCATCAAAAAAATCAAACTTTTGTCCCATAATTTTTTCAGGTGCATCTTTTAATCGAATAATTCCACGAGAATAAAAATCGGCTTTATAACGGGCGGTCTTTTCAGAGTTTTCTTTTTTGTTTTTGATAGCGTTTCTGATGATTTCATTGGCAGGATTGTCTTTTGGGTCAATTACTACTTCTTTTAGTATGAAATTTTCTTCCTGCATCACAACATCAATAATCATTGGAGTTTTATCTAAATCAACAATTTGTTTAATTGTTTTGTATCCTAAGTATTGAAAGATGATGGTATGGTTTCCTTGAATTTTGATGTTTAAATCAAATTTTCCTTGCTCATTGGAAGTAGTACTGTTATAGGTATTCTCTTCAAAGATGTTTACAAAAGGCAATGGATTTCCCTTAACGTCTGTTACACGCCCTTTTATTTGTGCTGAAGAAACAACTGTTAGTAATAAAAAGAAAACAAAAAATAGTTTTTTGATTGACATGGTATTATAAATAAGTAGGTATTATATAAATGATTGTAATGCTAATTCGTAGCTTTTTAAACCAAAGCCGATTATGATTCCTTTGGCATTTGTTGAAATAAAAGAATGATGTCTAAATTCTTCTCGAGAAAATATGTTTGAGATGTGTACCTCAATAACGGGAGTTGTAATGGCTTTCACAGCATCACCGATGCCAACAGAAGTATGAGTGTAAGCGGCAGCATTTAGTATGATGCCATCATAAGAAAAACCAACTTCCTGTATTTTATTAATTAACTCTCCTTCTATATTGCTTTGAAAATAACTAATATCAACAGAGGAATACTTTCTCTTTAATCCTTTAATAAAAGTATCAAAAGACAAACTCCCATATATTTCAGGTTCCCTTTTGCCTAATAAATTGAGATTCGGTCCGTTTATTATTATAATTTTCATACAAATTTATGTTTATGTAAATGTATAAATAATCTTTTAGATTGATAAAAGTTCTCAAAAAATAAGATTTTAGTATATCAGATGCTTCAAAACAGGGCTATTTAATAATTATTTCTTAAGCTGTTGAAAAATCTAAATGGTTAACTAGTTGGTATTCTTTTGTTTTTAAATAGATTACAAAATATTTTTGTTAATAAAATTGTTGATAACTGTAATAACTGTTGATACTGCTGGAAAAATATTACGTATACTTTTGTTTTATTAATTTAAAATTAAACAAACATGAAAAAAATTATTTTAACAGTTGCGTCAGTATTCGCTTTATCGTTTGCTAATGCACAAAGTTACACGAAGCCTTCGGCTGGAAGTACACAAGTAGAGGTAACATTTACTCCTAATTTATCGGGAGCTACTATGTTTGCTTTACCATCATTTTACAATGATAAAAAATCAGATGTTGAAGGAATCAGAGTTAGAAAATTCTCTAGCGACACTAAGGCTATGAGATATACTGCTTTATTAAAAGTTAATAAAGATGGTAAAGATGCTGAAACTGAATTTGGTGTAGCATTGGGTGTTGGTGTTGAAAATCACATGAAAGGTGCTGATAGATTATCTACTTATTGGGGTTATGAAGGTAATGTAGGTTTTTCTAAAGATGCTGTGAAAACTACCACTATTGGTGTTTCTGCTCAACTTTTTACTGGATGTGATTATTACATTATGCCAAATGTGTATTTGGGTGCAGAGATTCACTATGGTCTTTCTGTATTAAATACTAAACCAGATGGTGGAGATAGCGATACTAAGTTTGGTCTAAATCCAAGTTTAAATCCTTCATTAAGATTAGGTTGGAGATTCTAAAAAATATATAAATTATATTTTTATTAACCGCGCCAAAGGCGCGGTTTTTTTATGTTGTATACTAAAATTATTACAATATAATTTGGTTAATTATTTAATAATACTATTTTTGGAGGATTAATTTTAAAAATTTAAAAATATGAAAAAAAATATTTTAACTATGGCATTAGTAATGGCTTTTAGTTTTGCAAATGCACAATCAAATGACAAGGGGAAGATACATGTAAATGTTATGTTTGGTATTATAAATGGTAATGCCTCTATTACTAATGATAATACTTTTAATCCTATGCCTAAAGAAAACAACTACTCTGCAACCGGTGTAAATTTTGGAGCTAATTTTCAATATGGTTTTGCCAAAAATATTAGTGCTGGTGCTGGTATTGAAATTGGCACGGTAGAACTTACTGATGGAGATAATACAAGTATAACTTCATTTAAAGTTAATTTTTCTGGTAGGTATTATTTTTTGAATCATGAAAAGATTAATCTTTTCGCGGGACCTTCAATAGGATATACTAGTGGAACGGATTCTGAAATTTCTACTACTTATACAGGTTTAAATTACGGAATTAATACGGGTTGTAACTATTACTTTGGTGAAAAAGTAGGAATGATTTTTAATTTAGGATATGAAGTTAATAGTTTGGGTAATGTTTCAATAAATGGAGTAAAAGCTATGTTAGGTCTTGCTTTAAAATTCAGGTAAATTAGCTTTTTATTTTTAAAATATAACCGCGTCATTGACGCGGTTTTTTTATATCGAATCATTTCGTTACTTTGTAGTATGAACTGGAATACCTATATCAAAAGTTTTCAATCCTATTTAAAAATTGAGCGAGGGTTATCAAAAAACACTATAGATAACTATACTTTTGATTTGGAGCGATTATGTACTTTTTTACTTCAAAACGAAATAAACATTGCTCCCGAAAAGATAAAGGAAGAAACTATTCAACAGTTTATTTATTCAGTTTCCAAAGAAGTTAATGCAAGATCACAAGCCCGAATAATCTCGGGTTTAAAAAGTTTTTTTTCTTACATGGTTTTTGAAGATTATCGCATCGATAACCCTATGGAATTGATAGAAGCCCCCAAGATTGGCAGAAAACTCCCTGATACGCTTTCTGTTGAAGATATTGACCGACTAATTGCTGCTATTGATTTGTCAACTCCTGAAGGCGAACGAAATAAAGCGATACTTGAGACTTTATATAGTTGTGGGCTTAGGGTATCTGAGCTTGTTAACTTAAAAATTTCAGATTTATTTTTTGATGAAGGCTTTATTAAAATCACAGGTAAAGGGAATAAGCAACGATTTGTGCCTATTGCTAGCACTACCAAAAAATATATTGAACTTTACAAAAATAATATTCGCATCCATTTAAATATTGCCAAATCGTTTGAAGATACTTTATTTTTGAACCGAAGAGGGAAACAACTTACTCGTGCCATGATTTTTACGATTATAAAAAATTTGGCTAAAAAAATTAATTTAAATAAAACAATTAGTCCTCATACACTTCGTCATTCTTTTGCGACACATTTGCTCGAAAATGGAGCTGATTTGCGTTCCATTCAAATGATGCTTGGACACGAGTCGATAACGACTACAGAAATCTATGTTCATTTAGATCGAAAATATTTAACTCAAATAATGCATACTTTTCATCCAAGAAAAAATTGAATTACATTAAATTTATATATATCTTAGCGTCGATATTAAACAAAAGAATAACCCAAATCTCTTTTTTTAAAATATGAAATTTAACGATGTTTTTGTTGTTGATGATGATAAAATATATCATTTCCTTATCAAAAAATTGCTTACAAATAATGGCATAAACTTAAACCCATCTTTTTTTGAAAACGGATTACTAGCATTAGAAGGAATTAAAAGTAAGCTTAATAATGGCGAAACACCTCCTGATTTAATATTGTTAGATATTAACATGCCAATACTTGACGGATGGCAATTTTTAGAAGAGTTTAAATTACTTAAAGAAAAAATTAAAAAAGATATTATTATTTACATAATTAGCTCATCTGATAATATTGTAGATAAGAATAGGGCTAAAGATTTTGAAGATGAGGTGACAGATTATTACCTAAAACCAGTAACAATAGAAGCAATAAAATCTATATTTAGTATATAAAAAAGAGCGACCTAATGGTCGCTCTTTTTTTATAATAGAAAATCATAATTATTTAGCAATATTTACCGCTCTAGTTTCTCTAATAACAGTTATTTTAACTTGACCAGGATAGGTCATTTCGGTTTGTATTTTTTGTGAAATTTCAAATGAAAGAGAAGCTGCATTTTCATCACTTACTTTTTCACTTTCTACAATTACACGAAGTTCACGTCCAGCTTGTATTGCATAAGCATTTTTGACTCCATTAAATCCAAAAGCAATATTTTCTAAATCTTTCAAACGTTGAATATAAGAATCTAACACTTGACGTCTTGCTCCTGGTCTAGCGCCCGAAATAGCATCACATACCTGAATGATTGGGGAAATTAAGTACTTCATTTCAATTTCATCATGGTGAGCTCCAATGGCGTTACACACTTCTTCTTTTTCGCCAAATTTTTCTGCCCATTGCATTCCTAATAAAGCGTGTGGTAAATCGCTTTCGGCATCAGGTACTTTTCCAATATCATGTAGTAAACCAGCACGTTTGGCTAATTTAACATTCAATCCTAATTCAGCTGCCATAATACCACAAAGTTTTGAAACCTCGCGCGAGTGTTGTAATAAGTTTTGACCGTATGAAGAACGGTATTTCATTCTTCCTACCACCTTAATCAATTCTGGATGTAATCCATGAATTCCTAAGTCGATTACGGTTCGTTTACCAACTTCAATAATTTCATCATCTATTTGTTTGGTGGTTTTTGCCACTACTTCTTCAATACGAGCTGGATGAATTCTTCCGTCAGTAACTAATTTATGTAACGATAAACGAGCAATTTCTCTTCGTACAGGATCAAAACAAGAAAGGATAATTGCTTCAGGTGTATCATCTACAATAATTTCAACTCCAGTGGCTGCTTCTAAAGCACGAATATTTCTTCCTTCTCGACCAATGATTCTACCTTTAACATCATCTGATTCAATGTTAAAAACTGAAACACAGTTTTCTACTGCTTCTTCAGTCCCTACACGTTGGATGGTGTTAATAATTACTTTCTTGGCTTCTTGTTGAGCGGTTAATTTAGCTTCCTCAATGGTGTCTTGAATGTGAGACATGGCTTTTGTTTTGGCTTCAGCTTTTAGGCTTTCTACCAATTGTTCTTTAGCGTCTTCAGCCGATAGACCTGAAATTACTTCTAATTGTTCTACTTGGCTTTTGTGAAGCTTTTCAAGCTCTTGTTGTTTCTTATCTAATAACTCAATTTTTGAAGTATATTCCGTTGTTTTGGCTTCAAAATCGTCATTTACTTTTTTGGCTTTGGCTAATTCACTAGAAACTTGTGATTCTTTATCTCGAATCCTTTTTTCAGCTTCAGCAATCTTTTTGTCTTTGTTTAAAATCTCTTTTTCGTGTTCTGATTTTAATTCTAAAAATTTCTCCTTAGCTTGTAGTAATTTGTCTTTCTTTATGTTCTCTGCTTCAACATTAGCATCTCTTAAAATTGTTGAGGCTTCTTTTTTGGCATTTTTAACCATGTTGGAAGTGTTGTTTTTTTCGAGGTATTTTGCAATTCCAAAACCTCCTCCAACTCCAGCGATTAACGCAATTATAATTAGTATAGTTCCCATTTTTTTTGTTAGTGTTTATATATAAAAAAGCCTACATTAGGTGAATGCATAAACTCGTAAGGACAAGTTTTGAGCTAACTCGTTGGTCAAGTTTCCCCGTCAAGCGAGGCATGCTTTAGTAACGATGATTTGCTCATTCTAATTTGTTAGTGTTGAGTTTACCAATTAAAATCTAATGTAGGCGGTATTGTAAATTGTGATATGAACGTTATTTTTTTTCGAGATAATCGAATAATAAATCATTAATTTTTTTTAATCTTTCTAGAGTTTCTTTACCATCAATAGAATTGTCCACTTGTTTTTGTTCTACTTGTGACGCAAATTGTAAAGCACACATGGCCAATACATCTTGTTTGTCGCGAACAGCATAGTTTTCCTCGAATTGCTTAATCATAGCATCAATTTTCTTAGAAGCACTTCTCAGCCCTTCCTCCTGTGACATGTCTACCGTTAACGGATAAACTCTGTCGGCAATTGATAACTTTATTTTAAGCTTTTCATCCATGTTTTAGTCTGATAACTGCGCTATACAGTAATCTATTTCTCTGATTAATGAATTTATTTTAAGCTTGGTATCTCGTTTATTTTCTTCACCGCCTAATAATGAATTAGCCATTTTGAGTGATTCATTTTCTGATTTCAAAGTTACAATCTCATCAGATTGCTTTTGAATCATAGTCATTGCTTTTTCTAATTCTGCTTTTAAACCAACAGAATTCTTCTCTAAACTTTCTATTTTAATAAAAAGTTTTTGAATTCTATTTTCAAGAGAATCAATTATTTCTGCAATTTCACTCATGAAATACTTTATTCATTACTTACTTTACAAAGTTAGAATTCTATTTTGTTTGCACAATAGTTTTGGCAATTATTTATTTCTTTTTTCGTAGTTTGTTTTAATATTTTGTGTTTTAATTAGTTACAAATATCTCACCTAGTTGTAAATTTTTACTCACTTTTTAGTATCTTAGCCAAACAACTTATTTTATGAAGAATTTTTGGTTTCTTTTTTTGCTTTCTTCAATTGTATTAGGGCAAAGTCAATACCCGAAAGACTATTTCCAATCGCCTTTAGATATTCCTTTGCAATTGGCTGGTAATTTTGGTGAATTACGTTTCAATCACATTCATTCTGGATTTGATTTTAAAACCCAACAAAAAGAAGGATTCAATGTCTTTGCTGCCGCTGATGGTTATGTTTCTCGTATAAAAATTTCAGAAATTGGATATGGTAAAGCTATTTATATTACACATCCCAATGGTTACACCACTGTATATGGACATTTGCAAAGTGGTGTTGGTAATGTTGAAAAATTGATTAAAAGAGAACAGTATAAAGCCAAGTCCTATGAAATAGATGTTGCTTTTAATTCAAACGAATTATTGATAAAAAAAGGTGATATTATCGCCGTTTCAGGAAATACAGGGGGCTCTGATGGACCACATCTTCATTTTGAAATTAGAGATACCAAATCAGAAAAAATTATCAATCCAATGTATTTTGGTTTTGATGCTTTAATTCCAGATGGAAAAAGGCCGCTTTTAAATAGTTTGTGGGTTTATTCTTTGGATGAAAATACCATTGTTAATCAGTCTAAAAGACCAATTTCTGTTAATCTCACATTACAAGATGATGGAACTTATATTGCTGAAAAAATTTCAGCTACTGGAAAAATAGGTTTTGGTGTGACTACAATCGACTATGATAATGTGTCTTGGAATTCAAATGGAGTATTTAGTGTGCAGACCTTTTTAAACGGAAAGCCCGACTTTGGGTATCAATTTGATACTTTCGCTTTCGATGAAACACGTTATGTCAATGCCTTGATTGATTATGGACGCTATAAAAAATTGGGACAACGTGTTCAAAAACTATTCATGAAAAACCCTTATCCTTTAAGTTTAATCCACTCCGATGCGACTAATGGAATTATTGAAGTGAATTCCAACATTAGTCAATCCTATCGTATTGAAATTGCTGATTTTTTTGGCAATATGACAAAAGTTTTTATACCAATTCAGTACTCTAATTTGCCTGCCAAAGTCAGTGAAGTGCCTATTACTTCAAAATATTTAGTTAAAACAAAAAAAGAAAACATTTTTGCACTAGACAATGTAACGGTTACCATGCCAACAGATACATTTTTAGATGATTTTTATATGAATTTTGAAGTTAAAAATAATGTTGCCAAAGTACATGAAGATGTAGTGCCAGCTTTTGCCAATTTTTCAGTATCATTTGAAGATTCTTTGACCACAGAAAAAAACAGAGAAAAAATGTTTATTGGTTTAATAGATGGGAAAAAAATAAATTACTACAATACTAAACGCTTTAAAAATTCGTTTACAATTTACACCAAAATTTTAGGTGATTATAAGTTAATCAAAGATGGTATGCCTCCCAAAATTAAAATCGATAAAAAAATAGGAGGCAAGTGGATTAGTAATATGAACGAATTGCAGTTTACCATTTCGGATGAAGGCTCTGGTATTAAAAGTTACAATGGTTATCTTAATGGGAAATGGATATTATTGGAATACGAACCCAAAACCAAAAAACTCATTCATCGCTTTGCTGACGGTATTGTTGACGAAGGAAAAAACGATTTAAATATCGTCATTACTGATAATGTTGGAAATTCTACTATCTTTGAAACACAATTTTTTAGAAGTCAAAAACCTTAATTATACAGTTTGAGAACAAATAAATTCCTTTTCACGCTCCTTTTTTTTACTTTTAGTATTATAGCTTTTGCTCAAAATCAAACCGCCAAAGTAGCTGGAGTAGTACTTGATGAAAACAGCAAACCCGTTGAAAATGTTAATGTAAGTTACCAAACTAAATCGGTTACCACAGATGCTAATGGGTTCTATCAAATTACTGTACCTGCCAATCAAAAAGTAGTCTTGGTTTTTACACACGTATCCTTAAAAAAGATAACGGCTACATTTGAATTAAAACCAAATGAAAATCTTGAGTGGCATGCCGTAATGAATGATAAAGCTGATCAATTGAGTGAGGTTGTTATCACTAGCAGTAAAAGAAGAGTACAAGGAATAACCACTATCGACCCCGAAACCATAAGAAGAAACACCAGTGCGATGCCCGGAGTAGAAAGTGTTTTGAAAACATTTGCCGGTGTAAATGCCAATAACGAATTGAGTTCGGGTTATAATGTTCGTGGAGGAAATTACGACGAAAATTTAGTGTATGTAAACGAAATTGAAGTCTATAGACCGTTTTTAATTCGATCAGGACAACAAGAAGGTTTGAGTTTTACCAATACCGATATGGTGCAGAATGTAGATTTTTCTGCCGGAGGATTTCAAGCCAAATATGGTGATAAATTATCATCGGTTTTGGATATTACCTATAGAAAACCAACCAAATTTGGCATCACAGCTGAAGCTAGTTTCTTGGGAGGAAGTTTAACAGGAGAAGGAGTTTCAAAAAATAAAAAATGGTCGGCTATTACAGGAGTTCGGTATCGAGATAATTCCCTTTTGGTGAACAGCCAAGAAACATCTACCAATTATCACCCAACATTTATAGATGTTCAAACCAATATAAATTTCAATCCAAATAAAAGATGGCAATATAGTTTTTTAGGAAACGTTTCTCAAAACAAATACAATTATCAGCCATTGTCTCGTCAAACAAATTTTGGTACCATTGATGAACCAATTGCTTTGCAAGTTTTCTACGAAGGACAAGAAAACGATAAATACCGAACACTTTTTGGAGCTTTCAAAACAAATTATGTGGCTAATGAAAACAACACATTTAAGTTAATTAGCTCCATATATCACACCCAGGAGCAAGAGTATTTTGATATACTAGCTGCTTATTTTTTGGGTGAAGTAGACACCAATATCGGCTCTGAAACTTTAGGACAAGTAACCTATAATAGAGGTATTGGAACCCAATTAAACCATGCGCGAAATGATTTAGATGCATTAATTTTTAATGCAGAAGTAAAAGGCGTACATCAAATCAAAAATAAAAAACATTTGATAGAGTGGGGCTTCAAATACACTCGAGAAAATATTCGAGATCGAATTGTAGAATGGGAAGTAATTGACTCTGCTGGTTTTTCGATTAACCCACCACCAGTTCATTTGCCAAATAACCAACCGGGAAATCCATATACTGGACCTTTGGTGCCTTATCATAATTTAAGAGCTACCAATTTTGTTGATATCAACCGATTTTCAGGTTATGCACAATGGAGTACCAAAACTAAATTAGGCGAAAATCAATTGTGGCTTAATGCCGGAGCTCGTTTTCATAGCTGGGTTGTATCTGGAGATGGTATAGCTACTGGAAAAACACAAACGGTTTTTAGTCCGAGAGCACAATTGACTTTAAAGCCTGATTGGGAAAAAGACATGGTCTTCCGATTTTCTACAGGAATGTATCATCAGCCACCATTTTACCGTGAGTTAAGAGATATGGACGGAGTGGTTAATCCTAATGTAAAAGCCCAACAATCCATT
>CANJDA010000051.1 GCA_947472705.1 Flavobacteriaceae bacterium | reverse complement strand
TTTTATACTTTTTATAGAATATAAAGAATCACGCAACGGAATGATGGAACGTTTTAAAAAATTATAATTATCTCGGTGTTTTTCAATTTGTTCCAAGATGGAAAGATTTGTACTCTCTTTAGATAAATTAATTAATTCTTCAACCTTATCTTCTTCATTTTCAATCGTGATGTAGAAATTTTCCATAATGGCATCAAGCAAAAGATAAAGCAAATAATCTGCTTTTTTAGTTCTCACAATTCCTGAATGTGTTCTTATGCGTTCGCGAATATGCGTAAAAAAATCACTTCTTTTTTCTTGAAAAGAAACCAAAATCCCATTCTTAAGTAAGAAACTAATTTGCTCTACATTGATATTATTAGAATCTTCTTCTGGCAAAAGCGATTTAACATTAAAAAACAACGTATCGTGGTATTCGTCAAGTTTGGTTCTCTTAGTGGTATTTAGAATATCTGAAAGCATAAAATTATCCACACCCAAATAATCACCTATAGCCTTTACAACCTGTGGTTCGTTTAAACCATGCACATTCATCCAATTTGTTTTGGTAAAATCGATATGCTTTTGCATCTCTTTCACATCAAATTCATGATATTCTGCCAAATCAGGATCGTCATATACAAACAACTGGATTTCGGTTTGGGTATATTTGTGAATCCCAGTATATTCTAGTAAAGTCGGTTGAACTTTCTTTCCCTTTTTATATTTTATTTTTCTCACGAATTCTAAATTTGTTTAAATTTAAGAATATTTATATTTTTCAAACTATTTTTACCAAAAATCATTGTATGCAAACGCTAATCATCAACATAAAAGAATTATTGCAAGTTCGAGATACTCCTATTGATAAAGTTTCTGGAGAAGCAATGGCCATTTTACCTTCAATAAAAAATGCATTTCTTTTGATTGAAAATGATACAATTGCAGCATTTGGTAAGATGGAAAATTGTCCAAATCTTACTATTGAAACTATAGATGCGACAGATAAAATTGTTCTCCCAAGTTGGTGTGACAGTCATACACACATTGTTTATGCTGGTAATCGTGAGCAAGAATTTGTAGACCGAATCAACGGTTTGACTTATGAAGAAATAGCCAATCGAGGTGGTGGAATATTAAATTCAGCCAAAAGACTTAATGAAACTACTGAAGACGAAATTTACAACCAATCTAAAAAAAGGTTAGAAGAAATTATCCAACAAGGAACCGGAGCAGTTGAAATCAAATCGGGTTACGGATTGACTGTGGATGGTGAATTAAAAATGCTGCGTGTGATTAAACGATTAGCGTCAAATTATCCTATTACTATCAAAGCTACTTTCCTTGGTGCCCATGCATTCCCATTAGCATATAAAGAAAATCATTCGGCTTATATTGATTTAATTATCAATGAAATGCTTCCGAAAATTGCTGAAGAAAACCTCGCTAATTACATTGATGCTTTTTTGGAAACTGGTTACTTCTCAGTAACTGAAACCGAACGAATTATGGAAGCTGGAAAACATTATGGCTTACGTTCCAAAATTCATGTGAATCAATTTACGACTATAAATGGAATTGCAGCTTGTGTAAAGCACAATGCTCTTTCTGTTGACCATTTAGAAATTGTAACCAATGAAGATATAAATATTTTGAAAAATAGCGAAACAATGCCTGTGGCGTTGCCAAGTTGTTCTTATTTCATTAGTATTCCTTATACACCTGCAAGAAAAATGATTGCCGCTGGTTTACCATTGGCTTTGGCTTCTGATTTTAACCCAGGCACTTCACCTTCAGGTAATATGAATTTTGTGGTGGCTACTGCTTGTATTAAAATGAAAATGACACCCGAAGAAGCTATTAATGCAGCTACTATAAATGGTGCTTATGCTATGGGAATTTCAGATACTCATGGAAGTATTTCTATTGGCAAAAAAGCCAATCTTATAATCACTAAACCATTAAATTCTTTTTATGAAATTCCGTATGCTTTTGGAAGTAATTTGATTGAAAAAGTACTATTGAACGGAAAAATAATACCATAAAAAAAGCCCCGAATCTTCAGGGCTTATATAGTAATTCTCTTATTTATCTTAAAGAGAAGCTGCTTTTTGATACTAATTCTCCTTTATCAAATACATTTACAAAATAGGTTCCTTTTTCAAAATCTTTTCCTGGTAATTGTTCAGAAACCTCAACTGTTTTATTTTCGTATTTCACTGTTGTGGTAAAGCTATATGTTAAAGATGTATCACCAAAAGAGATAGTAGCTTTATCGCCTAAAACATTATTCTTAGCGTCAATTACTTGAACATAATACGTTTTATCTCCCGACTTGGCAATTTTGTTTTCAGCTACAGTAAAGCTTATTTTAAGCATATCTGTTCTACTGGCTTTATCAGTGGCAATTTGTTTTCCTGAACTTCTAACTTTATAAGATGCGGTTTTCAAATTGGTAATTGTTAATTTAGAACCTTTTTCAACAGTTTTGGCTAATTCTTCGTTTTGCCCCACTAATACTTGATTGTATTTTTTAGAATCTTCTAAAACAACTTTAGTACTATCTAAATGTGTGGTTAAATCTTGATTTTGAGCTTTTAACACTTCAACTTCTTGCATCAAGCCTTTCATTTTAACCTCTAAAGCTTTATATTGACTTTTATATTTTTGCAAAGAAGCATTATCGCCTTTAGCGGCTTTTAATTCTGCCATTAATTTTACTACTTTATCTCTTTCAGCAATTAATTCATCCGACATCGCTGTGTTTTCGGCAATAGCATCATCGTAAGTAGCTTTCAATGCTGCCAAGTCTTTCATCACATCTTCTTTTTCAGATTTTGTGGTAGTAATAGTAGTTTCTAAAGTTTTCGCATCGGAAGTTAACTTGAAAATATATACTAAACTTATTATCAACAATAAGGCTAATAAGCCTATAACTGCTTTGAGTTTTGAATTACCATTCTGACTTTCCATATCTTATTTTTTTTATTTAACAAATTTAATACTATTTATAATACTAACGTAAATTAAACAATTTTATTATATTTTTGAAAAAATATTTATCACTCATGGAGAATGTAATTCCTTTTACAATAACCGATTTAGCCAAAGTTACCAACCACAGAAGCGGCGAAATAAAATTTGGTGAAAAGATGATTACAATTCCAAAAGAAGAAAATCCCATTGATTTTATTAAAAGAAGTGAAGCCAAATATGTGTTATTTGGTATACCCGAAGATGTAGGTATTCGAGCTAATTTTGGACGCCCAGGTTCAGCAACTGCCTGGAAAAGTGCCATCAGTAGTATTGCTAATATACAGCATAATCGCTTTTGTAAAGGAAGTCAAATCATTATTTTAGGTACACTTAATGTAGCAAAAGAAATGGAAATGGCTAAAGACTTAGACTTTCACAAAACGGCCGATAGAAAGTTATTAAGTACTTTAGTAGAACAAATAGATAAAGAAGTCGTTCACGTAATCACAACCATAATAAAATGTGGCAAAACACCTATCATCATTGGTGGTGGTCATAACAATGCCTATGGTAATATTAAAGGTACAGCTTTAGGACTAGGTAAACCCATTAATGCCGTGAATTTTGATGCTCATTCCGATTTTAGAATTTTAGAAGGTAGACACAGTGGTAACGGATTTTCCTATGCCTATGAAGAAGGCTTTTTGAAAAAATATTTCATCTTTGGTTTGCACGAAAACTATACTTCCAAAAATGTGATTGACATTTTAAAGAAAATGGAAGATCGGGTAAATTACAATACTTATGACGAAATCAAAGTGCGTCAACAGAAAAACTATCAACAAGAATTAAATACCGCTTTAGACTTTATTAAAAACGATGCTTATGGCATTGAAATAGATTTAGATGCTTTACCAAATATAGCAACAAGCGCTATGACCATGAGCGGTTTTTCAGTCGAAGAATTGCGCCAGTTTGTCAACTTTTTTGGAAAAAATAAAAATGCTACTTACCTGCACATTTGCGAAGGTGCTCCAGAACTTGGTGAAGAAAAAAACAATCATTTAATTGGAAAACTCATAGGCTATTTGGTAACTGATTTTATCAAATCGAGAAAGGAATTAGTGCTATAATTTCTGCCAAAATTAAAAACCTTATCTTTGCGGCGACTTACACTTAATAGTAAGTTTATTTTATGTTATTCGAAGATTTATCATTATCCAAAAGTATTCAGAGAGCTGTCTTTGAAGAAGGATACACCAGCCCTACTCCTATTCAAGAAAAAGCGATTCCCTTTATTTTAGCGGGGAAAGACTTAGTAGGTTGCGCACAAACCGGTACAGGAAAAACAGCAGCTTTTGCTATTCCAATTATACACAACCTACACAGAATGATAGGTTCGTCAAAAAAGACTAAAGAAATTCGCTGCTTAGTAGTAACGCCTACAAGAGAGCTAGCGGTTCAAATTGGGGAAAGTTTTGACACCTATGGTAAGTACACCAATATTAGACAATTAACTGTTTTTGGTGGCGTTTCTCAGGTGCCACAGGTTGACCAATTAAAGAAAGGCGTTGATGTACTAATCGCTACTCCTGGTAGACTTTTAGACTTACACAAACAAGGATTTATCAATTTTGACAACCTCCATTATTTAGTTCTTGATGAGTCCGATTTGATGCTCGACATGGGATTTATCAATGACGTTCGTAAAATTGTAAAATTGGTTCCAACCAATAGACAAACACTCTTATTCTCTGCAACAATGCCAATGGCTATTCGAGAGTTGGCAGATACCTTTTTAAACAAGCCCGAATATGTTTCGGTCACACCCGTTTCATCTACAGCTGAAATAATAAAACAACAAATTTATTTTGTTGACAAATCAGACAAGCGTGGTTTATTATATCATTTGATTCGCAATGAAAACCTCAATAATGTTTTGGTTTTTGTTAGAACCAAACATGGTGCTGACAATGTGGTGAAAGCATTAAAAAAACAAGGCGTTAATGCTGAAGCCATTCATGGCGATAAATCGCAAACGGCTCGTCAACGGGTGTTAGATCATTTTAAAAACAAAGAAATTTCGGTTTTGGTCGCTACAGATATAGCTGCTCGTGGGATTGATATTGAAAGTTTACCTTATGTAATAAATTTTGATTTACCCAATATTCCAGAAACTTATGTTCACCGAATTGGTAGAACAGGTCGTGCCGGTAATGGAGGTATCTCTATTTCCTTTTGTGGAAGAGATGAAGAACCTTATTGGAAAGACATTCAAAAGCTGATAAAAGTGGATGTAAAAGTCATAAAAGACCATCCGTTCCCATGGAAAGATGGAGAACCAAATCCTGATGCCAAGCCTGATTTAAGAAATAAGAAAAAGCCTGAAGGTACTAATTCGAGAAAATCGGAAGCTTCTAAGAAAAATAAGAAACGCTGGTATTAACCGGCGTTTTCTTTGTTTTTTATTTGATTGGTAATTACTTGATATAATTTGGTTGGTTCAAATGGTTTTACCATAATATCGTTCATTCCTGCACCAAGCGCTTCTTCGGTAACTTCTTGTTTGTCAAATGCTGTTAAGGCAATCACTGGTGTTTTTATTCCTTTTTCTCTAATCTTTCTTGTGGTATCAAATCCGTTGATTAACGGCATATTGATATCCATCAAAATCAAATCGAATAATTCTCTATCTAAAGCGACTAAAGCGGCATACCCATCATCAACAATAGTACAACTCATATTACTATTTTGGATAATTTTTTTGGTAACCATTTGATTAATTTTATTGTCTTCAACGACTAATATATTATACAAATGACTAGATGATAAATCAACATCTATATTATTGATAATTTCTCTTGATTTTTCTTCATTGTATTCAAAACCAATTGTAAATGTAAAAGTCGAACCAACATTTTCTTCGCTTTCTAAATAAATTTTGCTGTCAAATAATTCAATTAATCGACTTACAATAGAAAGCCCTAAACCAGTTCCTTGATAATCTTCTTCTTTGCGTTCAATTTGTACAAACTTATCAAATACTTTTTCTTGATCTTCTTTGGCAATTCCGATACCCGTATCTTTAATTTTAAATTCGATAAAATAGATGCTCCCTTCTACTTTTTTCAAATCGGCAATTATGGACACCTCTCCGTTTTTGGTAAACTTCAAGGCATTACTAACCAAATTCATAACAATTTGAGATAATCGTAATTTGTCACCAATTAAAAACTCTGGTATGGCAGTATCAATTTCTAATATAAGTTTGTCGTTGTTTTTATCGGCTATATATTCAACCGAATTTTTGATGGTTGTGATTTCATCTGTCAAATTGAAAATAAGGTTTTCCAATACTATACGCTTTTCTTCAATTTTATTAATTTGAAGAATGTCATTTACTAAAGACAATAAATATTTGGCAGAAAACTTTAACGATTTTAAATGAGGGCTATTTCCTAATTCTTTATGCTCATCCAATATGATGTTAGTGATTCCGATAACGCCATACAATGGAGTTCTTAATTCGTGGGTAATAGTAGAAACAAATTGGGATTTAAGTCGGGAGGCCTCTTCTGCTTTTTCTTTAGCTTCTAACAAAGCTTCATTGGCTAATTGCAACTCAATATTGGCATGTTCTCTTAACTTAATATTTTTATATAATGTCAATAAAAACAATAATAATACAATAAGAATAATTATAAAAAGGATTACAATTAGTTTGGACTCTTTTATACTTTTTTGATGCTTTTCATTGGCTTTTTCAATTTTATCTAATTGAATTTTATATTCGTCTAACTCAATCTGTACAGCAGTTTTTTTAACGTTTTCTAATTTGTCTTTCGAATAAACAACTTGGCTAAGGGAGTCTAATTTATTCTTATATAATTCTGCTTTTTCTAATACTTTATAATGCTTATAGTGACGAACTAAATTTTCATAAATATTAATCAAAAAAGAATCCATATTATTCGCTATGGCTATCTGCTCTGCTGAAGCATAATACTGCTCCGCCTTATCTTTTTCATTATGATTGGTTGTATATATACCCAATAATAAATTCATCGACACCTTAGCATCTTCTGAACCACCAATTAAAATTTTGTCTTTTATGTCTTTAACCTGCTCATTGCCTTCATCAAACATGTCAATTGAAAAATAAGCACTTGCTAAATTAATTTTAGCATATGCAATCTGAGCAGAATCTTTTGTCTTTATAGCATAATACAATGCTTTCTTATAGTAGTCTATACCTTTAGGAACATCTATTTGATTGAAATAGTATGCGTTTCCTAAATTTCCATAAATCCAATTGTAAAGTTTGTCGTTATTGACTTTTTTGGCAAACAAAAGTGCTTTTTCATAAAATTCAATCGCTTTTGCCGATTCGGAACATTCATCATATATACCACCAATTGTATTGTATGATTCGGCAATATAGGAATCGTTGTTTATCTCAAAAGATTTTATTAAAGCTTGTTTTGAATATTCTAATGCTTTGTCAAATTTTGCATTATTAAACTCCGTGACAGCATTGTTAAGTAATTTTTCAATTACACTATTTTCTTGCTTATTTCCTTGAGCACTACAACAGATAGTCCAAAGTAAAAAGCAAAGAAATGAAGTAAAAAAGCGATTCTTAATCATTGGTGTAGTTGAGTTTTCAAATATAAAAGATTTCTCAATAAAAAATCCCGATTGCTCAGGATTTTATATGTATGTTTTAATTTCTAATTAGCTTTCTGTATTTTATTCGTTTTGGAGTTACATCAGTACCTAAGCGTTTCTTTTTGTTTTCTTCATATTCAGAGAAACCACCTTCAAAATAATACACTTCCGAATCGCCTTCAAAAGCTAAAATGTGAGTACAAATTCTATCTAAAAACCAACGGTCGTGGCTAATCACTACGGCACATCCAGCAAAATTTTCTAAACCTTCTTCAAGTGCTCTTAGCGTATTGATATCCAAATCATTAGTAGGCTCATCCAACAATAAAACATTCCCTTCTTCTTTTAAGGTCATGGCTAAATGCAAACGGTTTCTTTCTCCACCAGATAATGCGGCTACTTTTTTGTTTTGATCACTTCCTCCAAAGTTAAAACGTGATAAATAGGCTCTCGAATTTACTTGTCTACCTCCCATCATGATTAATTCTTGTCCGTCACAAAAATTTTCCCATATTGATTTATTTGGGTCAATGTTGGAATGTGATTGATCAACATAGGCAATTTTTACTGTCTCACCAATATTAAATTGTCCTGCATCTGCCTTTTCTTCTCCCATTATCATTCTGAAAATGGTTGATTTTCCAGCACCATTAGGACCAATAATTCCAACGATACCCGCTTGTGGCAAAGTGAAGTTCAAGTTATCGTACAATAGCTTTTCTCCAAAAGCTTTGGCTACTCCTTTGGCTTCAATTACATTAGTCCCCAATCGTGGACCATTTGGAATGTAGATTTCTAATTTTTCGTCTAGTTCTTTTTGATCTTCGTTTAAGAGTTTGTCGTAGTTTTGTAAACGCGCTTTTTGTTTTGTTTGTCTTCCTTTTGCTCCTTGACGAACCCAATCCAACTCACGCTCTAAGGTTTTTCTACGTTTGGAAGCTACTTTTTCTTCTTGTTCCATACGCTTAGATTTTTGGTCAAGCCAAGAGGAATAGTTCCCTTTCCATGGAATACCTTCTCCTCTATCCAATTCCAAAATCCATCCTGCAACATTATCTAAGAAATATCTATCGTGAGTTACAGCAATTACAGTTCCTGCATATTGTGCTAAATGTTGTTCTAACCAAAGAACACTTTCTGCATCCAAATGGTTTGTAGGCTCATCCAACAATAATACATCGGGTTGTTGTAATAGCAAACGACATAAAGCTACTCGTCTTTTTTCACCTCCAGACAACACACTTATTGGCATATCACCTTCTGGAGTTCGAAGTGCATCCATAGCAACTTCTAACTTATTGTCTATTTCCCAAGCACCACAAGCGTCAATTCTGTCTTGTAATTGTGCTTGACGGTCCATTAGTTTATCCATTTTATCGGCATCTTCATATACTTCAGGCAAACCAAACATATCGTTGATTTTATTGAATTCATCTAAAAGAGCCATAGTTTCGGCCACACCTTCACGAACAACTTCAATAACTGTTTTGGTTTCGTCTAATTGTGGTTCTTGCTCTAAATATCCAACGGTGTATCCAGGTTGGAAAACTACATCTCCTTGATAATTTTTATCAACGCCAGCAATAATTTTCAGCAAAGAAGATTTACCAGAACCATTTAAACCTAGAATACCAATTTTAGCTCCGTAGAAGAAACTCAAATAAATGTTTTTTAATACTTGCTTATCGCTTCCTTGATACGATTTGCTCAATCGTTGCATTGAAAATATTACTTTTTTATCGTCTGACATTTTGTTATTAATTTTATTATTAATATAATTTATACTCTTCCTTTTAGCGAACTAAAAACCCATCCATTTGCTAAAAAACCAACACCTACTGCACCAAATCCCCAACCTGCAGTTTCATCATAACGGAAAGCTCCAAGAGCTATCAAGAGTAGTCCCATGATAATCATAATGAAAGTGGCCCAACCCAGAACCGTATTTTTATTCATTCCCATCTTTTGTGATAATTAATTTTAGAGGAGCAAATATCGGGATTTTTTTAAATATAAAAAGCACTCCAAAATAATGCTTTTTAAATTAAATATAAACCATTAGGCTATAGATTTATTAATTCTACATATTATAAAAATCATTTAATAATATAGAACAATCTGTACATTTAATAAATCCTTCATGATTTAAATCTCTATTTTTTTAAAAGGTTCTAAAACTCATTTAGATTTGAAATATTTAATTAAATATTCTTATTTTCAATTAATTAATTTATCCAAATTCATGGAGAATTAAATCAATTTTAGTAATTATAAATTTAAAAAAAAGGTTTATTTTTAAAAAAAAAAAAAAATTGGCAATAAATTTAAATTTTTAATAAAAAATATTTAATTAAATGAATCAATCAAACAATAATTTACTAATAGCTTTATTACTGATATTAACCATTTTTAATTCATTTAGTCAGGAAAAAAATGTTAGAAATAATGATATTTTTGGAAAAAGGGTATTTATTAAAAACAATGGACAGTTTGATAAAATTATCCCAAAATATTCTAAAGTAGATTATGCTTATGTTAATGGCGATGAACAGATATACTTCAATACTTCAGGATTAACCTATTTAATTCAAAAGAAATTCGAATTAAATCACCATCAATTAGAAGCAATTGAACATGGGAAGAAAATCAAAGAACCTAAAAAATGTTTTGTACATGTTGAATGGGAAAATTCAAATCCGAATACGACCTTAATTGCAGATGAGAAACAATATTATTATCATTCATATGGAGATCAAAAATTGCAATCATATGTTTATAAAAAATTAACTTATAAAAATATCTATAACAATATTGATATTGAATACATTTTCACAGATGATAAAGTAGAAGGAATAAAATATAATATTCTATTGCATCCTGGTGCTGACATTAAAGATGTTAGAATAAAATATTCAGGTGATATTAAAAAAGTAATGCTTAAAAATGGAAATGTAATTATTAAGACTCCAATTATCAATATAATGGAACATGCTCCATTAAGTTTTCAAGATAATTCAGAAATAAATTCAAATTTTATTGTTGAAAAAAATACTATATCGTTCTGCTTTCCAAATGGATATAACAGCAATAAAGAATTAGTTATTGATCCTTGGATTACTAATTTGTCTTTAGCAACCAATAATTATGGATATGATGTTGATTATGATTTTATTGGTAATTATTATGTTTATGGAGGTACTGCTCCATATTCTGTAGCAAAATATTCCCATGCAGGTGTTTTGTTATGGGTTTTTGATGGAAATATTAATTCGATTAATTGGAATTCTTCTGGTGACAATGGATTTATTGGTAATTTTATAGTTGATAAAACTAATGGAAAAACATATATAGGACAAGGAAGAGATACGGGAGGTACTACTACAGTTAGAATAGATTCAAATGGATTTTATGATAATTTTATTAGTCAATTAAACCCCTCTTTTCTTGAAACATGGGATATGGGCTTTAGATGTTCAGACCAAGCTGTATTTTGTGTAGGAGGTTCAACAATTAGTAATTTATCTGCTGGGATTATAAATACAACGTCAGGAGAAGTTATTCCTCAAAATTTTGATGGCAGCTCTGATCCCGAAGAAGATATAGTATCCCATACAATTGATCCTGACGGAAGAATTTATTTTGTTTATGCTAGTAATATTTCTCCACTAGCAAACCATTTATTAAAAACAAATATTTCATTCAATGGTAATGATTGGATTGCACCAACAAACTACACTTCATTTAATGAGCCTTATAATAAAAATTATCCTGGAATAACTACACTATCAAATGGCTTTAATGCCTTAGCTTCAAATAACGATTATTTATATTATTATGATGGAGTTAATATTGCTGCTTATAATAAGAATACAGGGAGCCAAATAGGTTCATTTATTATTCCTGGACATCAAATTACTCAACAAGGAGGAATAGCAGTAGATAATTGTAATAATCTATATGTAGGAGGAATTAGCAATATAATCTGTTTTCATTTTGACGGAACTTCTTTTACACAAAACGGCAATATTCCAATAGATACAATATCAACTAACCAAAGTATTACGGATATAAAACTAAACAATAGCACAAACGAATTATATGTTTGTGGAGATGGTTTTGTAGGTATATATTCAGCAATAAACACTTTAAGTTGCTCGAATAATTTATCTTTAAATGTCTCTTTTAATTCTACCAATCTCACTGCAACCGCATCGGTCACAACTACTATTATTTCTCCTGTAATAAATTATACTTGGTTAAATTCTAATGGTGACGTTATAAGCCAAACCAATAATTCAACTAATTTAACTAATACTATAACTAATTTGACTTCAGGAAATTATACTGTTTTAGCTCAAATTAATGGCCCTTGTGGTCCTACTGATTCAAAAAATTTAAATATTACTAACACAATTCTTCCCATTTTTGATGCAGTAGATGAAATTTGTGAAGGAGCAATATTATTGCCATTACCGAGTACATCAAACAATGGTATTACTGGTTCGTGGTCGCCTGCCTTGAATAATACACAAACAACTATTTATACCTTTTCTCCAAATCCAGGACAAAATGCCTTGCCAACTACTTTAACCATTACTGTCAATCCTAGTATCACTCCTACCTTCAATACTGTTGCTTCAATTTGCGCAGGTGAATCACTTACTGCATTGCCTACAATTTCAAACAACAGTATTGAAGGTATTTGGTCACCGGCTTTGGATAATACTACAACCACTACCTATACTTTTACACCTAATGCCGGACAGTGTGCAACCACTGCAACACTTACCATTATCGTTAATCCATATATCACACCAACTTTCACTGCCGTTTCTCCAATTTGTTTGGGGGGAGCTTTATCGGCTTTACCGACCACTTCTAATAATGGATATATTGGAACTTGGACACCTGCTTTGAATAATACAACAACCACTACTTATACTTTTACTCCAAATGTAGGGCAGTGTGCAACTCCTACCACGCTTACCGTAACCGTATACTCTTCACCTCAAATAAGTACTTTACCAGCTTTGCATTATTGTGATCCTAATAATGATGGTTTTGGCGTGTTTGATTTAACTCAAGCAATTGTAGATTCAGCTTATCCTGTTAGTTTTCATGAAACGATTACCGATGCCCAAATCAATGGAACTTTTATTCCAAATCCAACTTCTTATTATAATATTGACGTTAACGATCAGTTAATATATATTCGGGTGGAGCCGCTAGACTCATCAGACTGTTTTTCGGTTATTACATTACAACTAATTGTCGATCCAACTCCAGAGGCCGTTACTCCAGATGATTATCATTTGTGTGATTACACAGGAGCGGTGGGTCAAGAACCATTTGATTTAACAACTACCACTGCACAAGTGTTGGGCAGTATCAATCCTGCGCTAGTTACAGTGGAATTCTATACC
>CANJDA010000050.1 GCA_947472705.1 Flavobacteriaceae bacterium | reverse complement strand
GTTTGTAGATTTCTTTTGAAACATCATTACTAACATTTGATTTCCCGTTTTCAAAAGTAGAGTAGAAGCTTGGAATTCTGATATATCCATAAATAGCATTGTCTTTTTTGATTTTAAAACTATAGACATTGTTTTGGTAATCCTTCATGATTTTTTTGACCAAACTTACATTGTAGATTTCGCCACTTTTCTTTCTGAATGTAAAATCAGCCGCCTTGTATTCATTGGAGCTGATGATTTCGTCAATTTTTTTCATCGAAGCACAGCCCATTTCATATACATCATTACCATATTTGATTTTCAATAATAAATCACCTTTATCAATTTTCTCTGAAAAATAAGCAGAACTACCAGGAATTATATCATCAACAGCCATTTCATCTTTATCGGTCATCGATACATATAAGCCAAAAGTCATATTGTCTGAGCTTACAGTAGAAAAGAAACTGGATTTTTCATTTTCAGAAAAGTATTCGGTGTGTGGATCAAAATAAGAACAAAAAACATTAAAGAAAACCCCTTGAAATTCGGCTTCAGTATATTGGAAGCTTCCTATTTTGCATTTAGCTCTTTCAAAAGTTTTGACTTTACTTTTTTGGGCAAGTGATTCAAAATTGGCAGTTAACGAATCTTTATTAGTACTTAATTCGGCCACATCACGAAGTATATTGAAGAGTAATCTTTTTTTGTATAATCGTTTAATCTCGGCCTCATCTTTAACATAAGGAAATGGATCTTTCGAAAAAACAACCTTCTCAGTACTGTTTAATGGAAAAGGCTCTTTTTCAATGGCTGAAATTAAAGTTGAATAACGAGTAATTGTTTTATTGTATGCCACATAAAATTCATGAAGGAATTCACAGTTTTTGGATAGAATGTAATCGTCTATCTTGTATTGATGTTTTTTAAGGACGTTGATTTCGGGTTCTAAAAACAATCTATTTTCTTCGTCTAACTGATTTAAAAAAGTTTTAAAAACATAAACCGATAAACTATCGTCTATCGGTTTGGGTCTGTAGTGTTGTTCTTGAATCATCGCATTGATTTTTGACAACGTTTCGCATGGATTCTTTTCGGTTTGACCAAAGAAAAATAGCGGAAACAGCAAAAATGCTATGTTGATTCTTTTCACAGTTTTATTTTTTATAGAAAGGCAATTTAACCACTTTGGCCTTTACTTTATTATTTCTGATTTGAATGTAGATATCGCTATCAACAGCTGCAAATGCTGTTTTTACATACCCCATCCCAATTCCCTTACCCAATGAAGGGGCCATAGTTCCCGAAGTTACAATGCCAATGTTATTTCCGTCCGCATCAACAATTTCATAATCGTGACGAGGAATGCCTCTTTCAACTAATTCAAATCCAACTAGTTTTTTAGATACTCCTGCTTCTTTTTGCTTTTTTAGGTTTTCTGCATTGGTAAACTCTTTAGTGAATTTGGTAATCCATCCCAATCCAGCTTCTAAAGGAGATGTCGTATCGTTGATATCATTTCCATATAAACAAAATCCCATTTCTAATCTCAAAGTGTCACGAGCAGCAAGTCCTATTGGTTTAATTCCAAAAGCAGCTCCTGCTTCAAATACTTTATTCCATACTTGTTCAGCATCTTCATTTTTGCAATAAATTTCAAATCCACCCGAACCCGTATAACCAGTTGCAGAAATGATAACATGCTCTACTCCGGCAAACGGACCTACCTCAAAATGGTAATATTTAATGGCAGATAAATCAACGGATGTTAACGATTGCATAGCTTCAACCGCTTTTGGACCTTGAATTGCCAATAAGGAATAGTCTTCTGAAATATTGCGCATTTCCACACCTAAATTATTGTGTGAAGAAATCCAATTCCAATCTTTATCAATATTAGAAGCGTTTACAACCAATAAATATTGGTTTTCTTTCATTCTGTAGACGATTAAATCATCTACAATTCCACCATCATTATTAGGCAAACAAGAATATTGTGCTCTTCCGATTTCTAATACCGAAGCATCATTGGAAGTAACTTTTTGTATTAAAGCTAAGGCATTTTCACCTGTCAATAAAAATTCACCCATATGAGACACATCAAAGACACCCACACTATTTCTCACGGTTTCATGTTCGGCATTAACGCCTTCATATTGAACTGGCATATTATATCCCGCAAACGGAACCATTTTGGCACCTAAACTTTCGTGAATGTGTGTTAAAGCAGTATTTTTCATTATAATTAATTGTAATATTAAAGTATGTATTTATATTGTTTATTTTCTAACGAAAGGAGGTAATAGTTTAGTCGAAACCTCACCAAAACCAATTCTAACAGAGCTATTTTGACAATAACCTTTCATGGTAACTGTATCATTATCATTAATAAATTTACGCTCACTACCGTCTTTCATTTTTATAGGGTTTTTTCCACCCCAAGTCAATTCTAACATCGAACCAAAGCTTTCTTCTGTTGGACCAGAAATAGTTCCTGACCCCATCATATCCCCTGAATTCACTCGGCAACCATTAGATGTATGGTGTGTTAATTGTTGTGCCATGGACCAATACATATATTTGAAATTGGATTTTGAAACTAATGAAGGTGCTACATTTTCAGGTTCGATATAAACTTCTAAATTAATATCGTATGCATTTTTACCTTTTTGTTGTAAATAGGGAAGTGGTGTAGGTTCTTGCTTAGGCCCTTTGGTTTTAAAAGGCTCTAAAGCATCCATGGTTACTATCCAAGGCGATATTGAAGAAGCAAAGTTCTTTGCTAAGAAAGGGCCAAGGGGTACATATTCCCATTTCTGAATGTCACGAGCACTCCAATCGTTCAATAATACCATTCCGAAAATATAATCTTCAGCTTCATTAATCGGAATATTTTCCCCCATGATGTTAGCATCTGTAGTGATAAAAGCTGTTTCTAATTCAAAATCAACCAAACGGGATGGGCCAAAAACAGGAGTAGTTTCGCCATTTGGCAAGGTTTGTCCCATGGGGCGATGTACCGGAATTCCAGAAGGAACTATAGTAGAACTTCTTCCGTGATAACCTACCGGAATGTGAAGCCAGTTGGGCAACAAAGCATTTTCAGGGTCACGGAACATTTTACCTACGTTAGTCGCATGTTCTTTGCTTGAATAGAAATCTGTGTAATCACCAATTAATACGGGTAACTGCATTTCTACATCTTCCATTTTAAAAATTACTATGTCACGATGCTCTTGATTATCTCGTAGTTTTGGATTGCTTTGTTCAAAAACATCACTGATGCGGTTACGAACCAATCGCCAGGTTTTTTTACCATCTGAAATAAAATCATTCAAAGTATCTTGCATGAACATATCATCGGTCAAGTCAATCCCATCAAAATAATTCAGTTGTTGTAAGGCTCCTAAATCAATAGCATAATCTCCAATTCGGGTACCAATGGTGATTACGTCTTCCTTGGTTAAGAAAACGCCAAAAGGTATATTTTGAATAGGAAAGTCAGTGTTTACAGGCACTGAAAGCCAAGATTTTCTTTCGGGATTATTAGTAGTAATGGGCATTGTAATGTTGATTTTATGTTGAAAAATTAGTAATCAAATATATCATTTACTATCAAAGTAACAAACCATTTTTGTAATTTTGACCTCAATTTAATGAAATAAATTCAAATGCAACGCGACGAACAAATTTTTGACCTTATTCTTGAGGAACAAGAAAGACAAATACAGGGTATAGAACTTATTGCTTCTGAGAACTTTGTGAGTGATCAAGTAATGGAAGCTGCTGGTTCGGTATTGACCAACAAGTATGCAGAAGGTTATCCTGGTAAACGTTATTATGGTGGCTGTGAAGTAGTAGATGTCATCGAACAAATTGCTATTGATAGAGCAAAAGCTTTGTTTGGAGCCGAATATGTAAACGTGCAACCACACTCTGGTTCCCAAGCCAATACAGCAGTTTATGCTGCTTGTTTAAAACCGGGAGACAAAATCTTAGGTTTTGATTTATCTCATGGTGGTCACTTGACACATGGTTCTCCAGTGAATTTTTCAGGGAAATTATATGCTCCTGTATTTTATGGTGTTGATCAAGAAACAGGTGTTTTGAATTATGATAAAATTCAAGAAATAGCCACAAGAGAAATGCCAAAAATGATTATCGCTGGTGCTTCTGCCTATTCTCGTGATATGGATTTTAAGCGATTCCGCGAAATAGCTGATAGTGTTGGCGCACTTTTATTAGCTGATATTTCACATCCTGCTGGTTTAATTGCCAAAGGATTGATGAATGATCCAATTCCACATTGTCATATAGTAACAACCACAACGCACAAAACTTTGCGTGGTCCAAGAGGTGGTATGATAATGATGGGGAAAGATTTCGAAAATCCATGGGGATTAACCACTCCAAAAGGAGAAATCAGAATGATGTCGCATGTCTTGGATATGGCCGTTTTTCCTGGTAATCAAGGTGGACCTTTAGAACATATTATTGCGGCTAAAGCGGTAGCTTTCGGTGAAGCTTTATCGGATGAGTTTTTTACATATGCAATGCAAGTACAGAAAAATGCTAAAGCTATGGCTTCCGCCTTCGTAAAAAGAGGATATCACATTATTTCAGGCGGCACAGACAATCACATGATGCTAATCGATTTAAGAAATAAAAACATTTCTGGTAAAGAAGCAGAAAATGCATTAGGTAAAGCTGAAATAACTGTGAATAAAAATATGGTTCCTTTTGATGATAAATCACCTTTTGTCACTTCAGGAATTCGTGTAGGGACTCCGGCCATTACTACTCGTGGTTTGGTTGAAAGTGATATGGAAACTATAGTAGATTTAATTGACAGGGTATTAATGAACAGTACTAATGAAGAGCTGCTAGAAAGTATAGCTGATGAAGTAAACGAAATGATGAGCGAAAGAGCTATTTTTGTTTATTAAGCCAATTTTTAATATTCAGACACTAATTAAAAGTCTTCCTAAGGGAAGACTTTTTTTATGATAATTGTTAGGCTTTAAAGCATCGAATTGTTGTAAATTTGAGTGTCAAAAATTGCTAAATGACAATTAAATGAAATTACATAAAATTCTACTTTTCTTTTCGATTATTTTTTTGGTTTCCTGCACTAAAAAAGACAAAGGAGAAATCAAACCTACCAAAGGAACTATTACTGAAAGTGTCTATGCTTCTGGTGTTGTCAAATCAGAAAATCAATATACCGTTTATGCAACAGTAAATGGAGTTTTGCAAAAAATTAATGTTGTAGTTGGACAATCGATTGTGCAAGGTCAATCTCTATTTCAAATTGAAAGCGATAAAGCGTCTCTTAATACAGAGAATGCGCGTTTAGCTTATCAATTGAGTAATGAAAACAGTCGTTATATTCAAGATAAAATTGCTGAAATGGAAACCAAAGTTCAGACTGCTAAAGACAAGCTTACCTTAGATCAGTCGGTTTACAATCGAAATAAAAACATTAAACAATACAATGTGATTTCAGAAGTAGATTATGAACGAGTAGAACTAGCTTATAAGAATTCAAAATCCAATTATGAAGCTGCGGTAAAACAGTTATCACAATTAAGAATTCAATTAAAAAATGATCAATATAAGAACAGTAATAACCTTAAAATAAGTGAAAAAGCACAAAGTGATTTTGATGTAAAAAGTGCCTTTTCAGGAGAATTATTCGATGTGCTTGTAAAAGAAGGTACATTAATCACACCTCAAATGCCCTTAGCTGTTATAGGAAAGAAAAATGCTTATTTGCTTGAATTAGACGTTGATGAATACGACATGGTTAAGGTTGTGGTAGGACAGAAAGTTGTTGTTACTTTAGATAGCTACAAAGGGAAATCTTTTAATGCTAAGGTAACTAAAATTTATCCTATCATGGATGAGCGTTCTAGAACTTTTAAAATAGAAGCTCATTTTGATACACTGCCACCAAAATTATATCCAAATCTTACCGCTGAAGCCAATATTATAATTCAAACCAAAAAAGAGGTCTTGACCATTCCTAAGAGCTATTTGATAAACGATGAATATGTATTGGTAAACGAAGATGAAAAACGCAAAGTAAAAATTGGTTTAAACGATTATCAAAATGTTGAAATTCTGGAAGGGTTGAAAGCAGAAGATAAAATATACAAACCCAACTAATGAACTTCAAACTTATTTTTAATATCGCTTTCCACTTGCTTCGCGCTCGATTGAAACAAACCATCGTAGCAGCTGTAGGAGTTACTTTTGGCATAGCGATGTTCATTTCGTTGGTGAGTTTTATGAATGGTTTGAATGATTTACTCGATGGTTTAATGCTCAATAGAACACCACATGTTCGTTTATATAACGAAATTAAACCTTCTGAAGACCAGCCTATAATGCTGTCTGAAGACTATAAAAAAAACATCAATTTTGTCTCATCAATAAAACCAAAAGATAGAGGCAAATCGATATACAATAGCAAAGCCATAATTCATAATTTAAAACAAGACAGTCGCATAATTGACGTTGCCCCCAAAATAACTACCCCCGTATTTTTTAATTCGGGAACTATTGAAATTTCGGGGATAATTAGTGGAATAGATGTGCCTGCTGAAGAAAAATTATTCACCTTGAGTGATTATATTATTGAAGGTAATATAGCCGATTTAGACCAAAACAATAGTATTATCATTGGTAAAGGTTTAGCAGATAAAATGCTTTTGGTCAAAGGAGATATCATTAAAATAACTACAGCCAAAGGAAATTTAGCCTCATTAAAAATTGTCGGAATATCTCAAATAGGTATTGCTGAAATAGATGACGTTAGCAGCTACACCTCTTTGGCAACAGCCCAAAAACTATTAGGCGAGGCCACAAATTATATCACAGATATTCAAATAAAATTATTTGATATCACTTCGGCACCTGCTGTGGCAAAGGAATTTCACGAAAAATTTGATTTGGATGCGATTGATTATCAAACGGCCAACTCACAATTTGAAACCGGGAGTTCCGTTAGAAGTATTATTTCCTATGCTGTTGGAATTGTATTGTTAATCGTTGCAGGGTTTGGAATTTATAATATTCTGAATATGATGATTTTTGAAAAGATGGACAGTATTGCCATTCTTAAAGCTACGGGTTTTTCAGGAAATGATGTGAAGTGGATTTTCATTTCGCTTTCTATGATTATAGGTTTAACAGGTGGCGTTTTCGGACTTCTATTCGGATTTGTTTTTACTAAAATTATTGACAATATTCCTTTTAATACTGCAGCATTACCAACAATTACAACCTATCCCATAAATTACAATCCATTGTTTTATGTGATTGGAATTTCGTTTGCTTTGGTAACCACTTTTATTGCTGGTTTGTTCCCAGCTTTGAAAGCCAGTAAAATTGACCCCGTAGAAATCATAAGAGGTAAGTAAAATGAGTGATAAAGTTTTAGAAACTAAAAAGTTAACCAAATACTTTTACGACCCTATAAAATTTCAAGTGTTGAAGGAAATTAACATGAGCATTAATCATGGTGAATTTGTTTCCATTGTTGGTAAATCAGGTTGCGGAAAATCTACCTTACTGTATTTACTTTCTACTATGGACACTGATTATGAAGGGGAATTATTCATTCATGATGAACTCATTACTGGAAAACCTGATAAAGAATTAGCCCAACTCAGAAATGAAAAGATTGGCTTTGTATTTCAGTTTCATTACTTGCTCTCTGAATATAATGTGTTGAAAAACGTTATGTTGCCAGGAATGAAACTTGGTAAGCGATCAGAAAAAGAAATTGAGCACGATGCCATTGAACATTTGAGAACATTGGATATGGCTGACCAAGCTTTGAAAATGCCCAATCAGTTGAGCGGTGGTCAAAAACAACGTGTTGCCATTGCTAGAGCTTTAATCAACAATCCGTTAATCATAATGGGAGATGAGCCTACAGGAAATTTAGATAAAAAAAATAGCGACTTGGTTTTTGATATTTTCAAAAAATTGACTTTGGAACAAAATCAAACTATGCTAATAGTGACACACGATACTGATTTTGCCAAGAAAACCAATAGAACTATTACTATGGAAGACGGCAAAATTATTTAATGATCAAATCATATTTTTCCAAAAGACCTTTTAGTCCTTCTACAGAAAAAATGGCTTTTTTTAATTTGTTTTTTTCGGGGTTTATGGTATAATCATAACTTGTAGAAAAATCGGCTTTATTGGCAATAGTATCAATAAAAACAGCTCTTCTTAAGTTGCAATTATCAAATAAAACTTCGGTTAAATCACTTGCCATAAAATCAACCGCTATCATGCTACAATTGATAAATTGCATTTTCTTTAGCTTTAAAGCATAGAACTTGGTGTAATCCAATAAACAGTCTTTAAAGTGAAACTCATAAATAACTTGATCGGTCATGGCGAAGTTTACTGCGGTGAAATCACACTTGGTGAACCAAACACCTCGTAAAGACACATGATTGATCTTAGTATCCTTAAAATTACATTCAAAGAAGTTACAATCAACAAAAGCTACTGTTTGAAAGGTGCAATCCGTAAAATCACAGTGATGAAAGGTACAATTTTCAAATTCTTTAAACTTTATATCTGCTTCTAAAAAAAAGATAGCATTGTATTCTTCGTTCACTATATAATCAGAGGACATAGGTGTTTTTTTAATAGCGCAAAACTAACTAATTTATCCGGTTACCAAATTAGTTTAGAACAGTTTTCAGTCATTCATTTAAGTTTTGTTTGCAATAAATAAAATAGAAAAAACCGAAACTTTCATTTCGGTTTTTAGTGTCAAATATTGTTTTAAAACAATGATTAAATCACATATTAACTATTTAGGTAAAATGTGGTTTGCATTAACGATACAACCATTTCTTTATGACTGTATTTCCATCTGAAGTTGAAACTTTGATGATTATTAGCTGATTTAAGAGGTTACTATTTGAAATTATTATTTTATTAGAATTTTCATTAGAATTTTCATAAAGAAGTTTTCCTTCTAAAGTGTAAATCATTACAGAATTCATTACAAAATTTCCTGAATTGATTACTATTGCGCTGTTTTCTTTATAAATTTCAAAATTATTAAATGTATATTGAGAATTCGATAGAAAAGAACTAGCGCCGTTTGGTGGTAAGTATACAATTTTAAAGCGATTGTCAAATTGACCAGCATTGCAATTGAAAGTATAGCTGCTAATTTTTAAATTAGTACTTAAATTAGTTTGTGTGTCTAAAATATAAATTGGTTGTGCAGTGGTAAGAAATAAACCATCTACATGATCAATTGCTATAGTGTAAGTACCTGCATTGGTTGCCTTAAAGCTAAGAGGGAAAAAATTATCCTCTGTAAATGGCAATCCTTTGAACTGAATAGTATAGCGTACATCATTTATTAGAGAAGCTAGTGCGATGGCTCCATCATTCCAATAAGCTCCATCAACTCCTTGATCATAGCCATCTGTTGCACCAGCTCTATATCCAAATAAAGTTTGACAAAAAGCACCTTGTGTACTAGTTGCATTAATCCAAATTCGATGTGATTCAACTGTTTGTGATTTTTTTGCTTGGGCTTGGTAGCCAAAAATTACAGATACAATTATAAGAAGTACTATTTTTTTTAATCTTAGTAGGTTTTTAATTTTTTTCATGATTTCTATTTGTTTGTGACTTGGGGTCAATTATAGTACAAATATATAGACATGAAATTCTTCACTTGTTGAATTTAGATGAAGTGAAAATATAATTAGGTGAATGGATATTTATTATCGATAAGTATAAAATATTCAGATAAAATGCAACTTCTAAAAGTATTGAAAGGTTAAAAATAAAACCAAATAATTACTACATTACAATGTAATTATCAGATCAAATGGAATAGTAGAGTTAATTTTTTATAATAGATTTAGTCTTTTCATAAGTTCAGGTTTGTTTCCTCTACTCACTGGTATAACGTCTTTTCCAATTAGAACACTATTGTCTTCAATATCAATAATTTTCTTTGTATTTATTATATAAGATCGGTGTATTTTTAAAAATAAATCTTTTGGAAGTTTAGCTTCAATTTTTTTTAAGGTAGTATGTACGGTGAATGAATTAGTATCTGTTTTTATACTGATGTAATCTCCTTTTGCTTTTATTAATGTTATGGTTGGGATGTCAATTTTTATCAAACGATTGCTAATGTTTATATAAAATTCATTGGTTTTTTCATTTGATGTTATATTGTCAATACTTGCATTATTGTTTTTTGAAGTCTCTACTCTCCAATTCAATTTTTGCATTGCTCTTTCAAAACGTTCTTCAGTTATTGGTTTTACCAAATAATCAACGATGCAGTCATACTCAAACGCATTGATGGCGTAATTTTTATCAGAAGTAATCAATACAATTTTAAGCGGGTTTTTAATAGTGTCTATAAAATCAAAACCAGTAAAGTCGGGCATATGAATATCAAGAAAAACGACATCTACATCATTTATATTCAAATATTTAATTGCTTCAATAGCATTCGAAAATTCTTCTACTACAGTTAATTTAGTATGAAGTGAAATCATTTGAGCAATTACAGCTCTTGCCATCATTTCATCATCAATAATAATACAATTCATAAATTTTTATGTTATAAGCAGTTCACAAAATGCTGCATTAAAGTTAGTGTTTTTTCAAATTCTATTTGTAATTTTTTCCTACTGTCTTGTTTAGATTTTTCATAGTCTTCTGCCAAATAATAGCTGCTTTCAAGACCAAGAATGGCTATCTTATTTTTTAATTTATGGACGCACTGCTTCGTTTGTGACCATTTATTCAATTGCAAACTTACATAATAAGCATCAATTTCAATGGGTAACTCAAATTTAAGAATACCTATAAATTTTTGTTTTATAGCTTCATCATTTCTTGAAAGCTTATTGATGTATTCTATATTAGGAATTTCCATAGCGTTTAGGTAAATTAATGAAAAAAGTAGTTCCTATTCCTAAAGTACTTTCGAACCATATTTTTCCATTATAATAGTCAACTATCTTTTTTACTATTGATAATCCTATTCCAGTAGACTGTTCTTCTTCTGAAAAAGTTTGAAACAATTCAAAAATTTTACTTTGGTATTTACTATCAATTCCCTGCCCGTTATCTTTTATAGAAAATAAATAAAATTTGTTGTTTTCTTCAAAGTCTATAGTAACCACACCTACTTTTTTGTCTATATAATTAACAGCATTGCTAATCAAATTTTGAAACAATTGTTGCATTCTAAAACTATCCATTTCAAGTATTGGTAACTCATTTTTGATTGTTACAGTTATATTGTGAGGAATATGTATTATAGAAATACAATCTTGAACGATTTCATTAAGGTTTATTTTTTCTATAAATTCTTTACTTGAATCTACTTTTGAATAGGTTAAAATGCCCTGAATTAAATTATCCATTTTTTCAACTTTATCTTCAATTAATACAAGATACTGCTCTGTTATTTCATTAAGCTGATTTTTATTATCTTCTTTAATCCAAGTAATTAAAGAGTGGATACTACGTAATGGAGATTTTAAGTCGTGCGATACCATATGAGCATATTCATTAAGTCGCTCATTTTGTTTTTCTAAACGCTTTAAAAGTTTTTCTTTTTGTAGCGTCATTTTTTTCTGTTCAGTGATGTCTAAATGAATACCAATTGAACCAATTAATTCTCCGTTTACATTATAATTTGGTGCACCACTTATAAGCCAATGTTTTTCTTCACCATTTTTATTGTTTATAGGTATTTCATACGAATTTGACACTCCATCATTTCGGTCTTTTTTCTTTTCTTCTAAAATGAGCTTACTTTTTTTATTTAAAAATAAATCAGAAGCTCTATTTCCTATTAATTCATCAAGTGAATAGCCACTCATTTCTATAAATGAAAAATTGGCAAACTTAATAATGTCTTGGTTATCTAATTCTAAAAGCCCCATATTCATGTTAGCAATGATATTGCTGTATTTTTCTCTTTCTTTGTCTATATTCTCACGGTATCTTTTTTTAATAGTGACATCTTCATAACTCCATATGTAACCTTCTAACTTTTCTCCTTTATACATTGGAATGAAACTTCTTTCAAGACTTCTGCCGTCAATTAATTCTATTTCTTCGGTAATAACGATTTCTTTTTTTTGAAGTATTTCGTCTATTCGGTTTAAAAAGTCCTCAGGATTTTTAAAAAAATCTTTTGATTGTTCCGCCATTACTTCACAATCAAAATTTTTGAGCATTTGAGGCTCTAATGGAATACCAAAAAGTTCACAGAATTTTTTATTGACCAAAATAATTTTACGATTTTCATCTTCTAATAAAATCCCCGATTGCAAGTTTGCTATTAATGAATTTAATCTCTCTTCTGAGCTTAAAATTTGTTCCTTATGCTCTTTTTCTATAGTAATATCATCCATGGTTGCGAAAAATTTAATAACCTTACCATTGTTGTCATGCAAAGACTGCCCATTAATACGAACCCAATATTTTTCTTTTGATTTAGTGTAATTTATTATTTCACAATAAAAAGACTCCCCATTTTTTATCTGCTCTTTAAGATATGAAATTGTATTCGGACAGCTTTCAGGTCCTTTTAAAAGATCTATAGGTTTTTTTCCAATAAATTCCTCAAATGTGTAACCGGTCATATTTAAAAGACTTTGGTTAACCCATACTGTATGTCCTTTTTCATCAGTAATGATTACAGCACTAAAAGATTTCTCAGCTATAGAAGACAATAGTAGCAATTGTTCTTCCCTTTCTTTTTCTACTGAGATGTCTTCAATTACTGCAAAGTAATTAATCACGTCACCTTGCTCATTTTTAATAGGCTGCTTTGTAGTTTTGTAATAGATTTTTTTATTGTTTTTGGTAACAACATTTTTCTCTCCTTCAAAAATAACCCCTTTGCGAAAGTCTTCCAATATTTTTTTCTTTTGGTGTACTCCAGCAACTTTACAAGGACCAAAGGACAATATATTTTTGCCTATAATTTTAGAGTCAGGCATACTGACAATGGCTTCATAGGCTTTATTACACCAAACAATATCACCAACGGCATTAGTTAAAACTACGCCATTT